>JAIPIM010000075.1 GCA_021734725.1 Minisyncoccota bacterium
GGATGTTAACCGGTTTTTCCTCGGTTTTCGCATGCTTTCTTCTGAGTGGAGGCGTGACTTGGTCGGCTGGCGGGGATGAGCTCACTGATTTGGAGGAGGACATTCGTGAGCAAACTTACATAACGGCCCACAGCCAGCTTTTCCGCAGGTATGCGCTGGAGATCCTGCTGAGCAAGCAACCGCGGCGCGGGTTAAACGTGATCGCGGAGTACTTCCGCAAGCGTTTCAACAGTCCCCGCGGCCAACTTACCTCCCGGTCCCGGCGCGATGTGTATTGTGAGGCGGCTGATGCGTTCGTCTTGTTCCGCCATTTGACGCAGGGGGGCAATAACTTTTCCATGGAGCCCGAGACAGTGCGTTGGCTTTTCGACTCTGATGAACGGCTGGCGCTGTTTGTCGACACAGTATCGCCTCACGACGATTGGCAAAGAATGTCAGGTGTCATCGAGACTTTGTATGCTCATGATCCGCAGGGGCGTGACAGGTTTCTGAATCTGATATTGGCCATGGCCGTGGTTTGGGATCAAGCGCGACCACCTTTGCACCCGCAGACAGGCCAGCGGCAGTTGACATATCAAACGGATATAATGGAACGCTACGACTTTTTTAAGAATCTGTACGAGCGCCGTAAGGCGAAACTTGCATACCGAAGCCTTCCTCTGAGTTCACTGATTTTCGTGGTGGATGTACCCGTTCCGGTAAGCGAACTTGAGTGGGTTCTGGACAATGTTGATGGATCAGCCCGTCGCTGGAAGGATAAATTTTTTGATATTGACTATGACGAGAAACGATTACGCGATGGTGTGTTCCAATGGCCTTACGGATCCTACACCCTGGACGCCATCCGCGAACATGGTGGGATCTGCGTGGAACAGGCCTATTATGCCACGGTTACCGCACGAGCATATGGAATTCCGGCTCTTCTGTTTCTTGGAGAAGGGCGGCGTGGACCGCATGCCTGGTTCGGGTACCTGAAAGATAACCGATCCTGGGAAATGGATGCGGGACGGTATGAGCGCGATAATTACGCAACGGGTCATGCCGTTCACCCGCAACACAACCGGCCCATGACTGACCACGAGGTCCAGTACGTTTGTGACCGTGCCGTCCGGGACTCGCGCTTTCGGGAAGCAACCGCTATGGGGCGCCTCGCCGCGGTTCTTCTCGACTTGGGGCTTCTGGATGCAGCCAGTGAAGCGGCCGACATGAGTGCCCGCCATGTTCGCATTTATGACGTGCCCTGGCGGGTCGAGGAGCACGTGTTACGCGTGAAGGGGGAGTTCGAAAAATTGCTCGATCTTCTGCAGCAGAAGAAACGTGCGTTCGGGGCGTACCCTGACTTTGTAACGCAGATCGTAAGTAAGCAAGCAACGTTGCTGCGTCAGTTGGATCGGCATCGGGAAGCGGCGCATCTCGTTGACCGTTATCAACGGGACTTGGAACGTCTCGAGAGAGATGATCTGGAACGCTTTCTGGCTTCTGAAAAGATCCAGAAAGCGGTTGAAGAAGGCAATGTCGAGCAGGCTCGCAGGGAGTTTGAAGAGTTGTTGACGGATCACGAGCGGGAAGGGGTAAAAGCCATTCCGATTATCCATGCCTACCTGCAATTTACGAAGCAGACCGGCCAAACTGCGGAGGGTGCCCGTTTTGTCCGTCACATCGTTCAGCGCATGCAACGACGAATTCGCTCGGGGAATCCGGCCGCCGAGACGGTTCTCCTTTCGCTTTTAAAGCAAGCTTATCAAAATGATGGAAACAGCAGGATGGTGGAACGGGTGGAGCGTGAACTGCAAAGATAAACCGGGTTTTTGATTCGTTTGCTTCCCAAGGGATAGGTACATGTATAGCGAAGGGACAAAGTCCCTGGAATGTATAACGTCAATACAATTTTCCGAGAACAGCCTTTATTACGCTACTGACGACGCACAACGAGAAACTGCCGCGTCCCGGCATTTCGTGGAAGAGTGAATTCTGGAGAAACCTGAACAAAACACCCGAATCTCTCCGCCTCGCGACGTGTTGATTGAAGCTCCGCGTTTATGGCGACGGGTGTTTTATAGAGCACGAGGCACGCTGCGGGAGAATGACGCAGCAGCCCTCGGCAGTGTCGGACCATGTACGCACCGTCCTTGACAGCACGCGCAATTACGAGGTCAAAAGTTTCGGCAAATTCAGGTTGGCGTGCGGCTTCTCGCGCTTGCTGATCCACCACACGTATATTCGAGAATCCAAGCTTCCGTATTTCGGTCTCGACAAATGCCGTTCTCTTTTTCTTTGCCTCGAATCCCGTTATGTGCAGTTGCTGGTTGGCCCATGCCAGTGGAATAAGCGGGAAGCCACCGCCGAAACCGATGTCGGCGGCAACGCGTGGCTGACGGAGTATATCCGGCATGTAGAGCCCGAGGCTGAGACTGTCGGCAACATGTTTGAGCCAGTAGTCCTCGGGCGACGTGATACGCGTCAGATTCACAACGCGATTGGCCTGTTCCAAGTCCTGGCGAAACGTTTCAAGGATCCCTAATCGCGGCAACTCCGCATCCCGTATACCACAGGCAGCCAGAAAAGATAGAATATCACTGCCGAGCCGAACTGCCGCTGGCATTTTTAATCCTCGCGGAGATTGTCTGTGCCGACCTATTAAATCAGGGCGTAGAGAGCGAAGTAAAGTGCGAGTACGGTAAGTATGCCAGTCATCGCATGTCGCCATCGTGTTGCCGTGGTAACCTTTTCAAGGAGGTCACGAAAATACCAGGGGGCGGCAACGAGTACCACGCCGCCGGCGGCAGCACTGTAACAGACCAGGCTGTACACGATACGGATCGGCGCCTGTCCAACAAAGGCGGCGTGAAGCAAATACGTGGATCCCAGCAAGATGAATCCGCCCAAAGCGCGAGTGAACAGAAAATTCAGGTAGAGATAGGACAGCACAATGGTCACCGGTACCAAGATCTTTATGACAATGTGGTAGCGCTCCAAACTTCCTTCCAGCATGGGGAGTGCGTAAGTCGCGGACCAAATCAGACAGACGGAGCCAATAAGTATGCCCGTCACCCGCTCACGAGGAAGTCGACGCCATAAAGTTGTATAGCGGCGCGTACCGAAACAAATTACGGCCGTCAAAATTGCTGTTATAAGAGCAGCAAGCGTATTTGCCAGCGAAAAAGACATGATTCAGAGTTTTCCTGATCTATCGCTCAAAACTGCCGATTCAGCGCGGTTTTCCTAATCACGTGTTGATAAGCCGTTGGAATAAAGAGGGCGACAACGCGATCCGACCTCACGGCTGAGCCCAATAACGTAAGCCGCGGACAACTGTTTGCAACAGCACAAAAACATCCGTTGATGTCGGTGCCACCCGCCGCGTCTGTTTTCCTGCAACTTTTCACATCGGCATCCGCTCTCGTTGTCCGTTGTCGTCAACCGGTGTACGATTACGGCCGACGGTTACGGAGCGCCGGACACCGCGAGTACCCGTAACCCGCCAGTTACAGGTGTGAACTCCAACGGGCGCGCCTCTCCGCCCCGCGTAGCTGCCCGGTTACGAGTACCCGGTCTGGGCGCTTGAGATTCGGAATTGGCCGTATATACTATGTAGCGCATGGCAAGTGTTAAAGAACCTGTTTTTATTCGGACGAGGCCTGTTTATGAAAGCTGGTTTGATTGCCCAGCAATTCGACGTCGACGGGCGGCTTGTAACCGTTGAAACCGCCGGCAATGGCAACGTGAATGACACGTATCTTGTCATTCTGCGTACCACATTTGACGAGCAACGTTTTATTCTTCAGCGTCTTAACCGTCGTGTTTTCCCCGAACCCGAGCATATCATGCACAATATGTGCGCGGTCACTGACCATGTGCATCGGCGATTGGAAGCGGAGGCTCACATGGCGGACCGTATTTGGCAGTTGCCGCGTGTAATTTCCGCCAAAGATGGGGCTGATTTTGTAGTCGACGGCGATGGCGAATGCTGGCGTGCCATTTCATTGATTGCTTCAGCGCATTCATACGACAAGGTTCAGAGCATTGAGCATGCGCATGAAGCGGGATTTGTGCTTGGTCAGTTCCAACGTTTGATCAGTGATCTTCCGCCCGATCGACTGCGCGTAACGGTGCCGAATTTTCACATGACGCCAAGCTATCTGGATAAGCTTGACCGTGCGCTCGAGACGCCGGAGGGGCGGGAACGCCTGTCAAGTGCAGCCGCGGCGGAATCATGCTACAGGTTTATCCAGGACCGACGGGAGTGGTGTTCCGTACTGGAAACGGCGAAGGCAAATCGTGAATTGGACTTGCGTCCGGTTCACGGCGATCCGAAAATTGCCAATATTATGATCGACGATGCAACGGGGAAGGGAACCTGTATTGTTGATCTGGATACCGTCATGCCGGGGCTGATCCATTATGATTTCGGCGATTGCATGCGGTCGTGCTGTAATCCAGCGGGGGAAGAAGCGGTGGACCTCAGCCATGTGTATTTCGACACGGATCTATGCGCCTCTATTGTTAAAGGATACATGGTGTTTGCACGCAGCTTTCTGACAGAGGCCGACAAGCATTACCTGTATGATGGCATACGCTTGATCGCTTTTGAGCTAGGCCTGCGATTCTTTGCGGATTACGTCGCCGGAGATGTCTATTTTAAAGTCCGCCACGACTGTCAGAATCTCAACAGGGCACGCGTTCAATTCAAGTTAACCGAGAGTATTGAGACGCGTGAGGCACAGATCCGCAAGATTCTTGAAACGGCGTGACCTACCTTGATGCCGCGATATGTGTGAGTGTGTGAGTGTGTGAGTGTGTGGCACCCCCATACCCACAAACCCCCATACTGCGACGTGCTGGGGTGCGGTGTACTTTTATCCCTGGTATGAACTGTTGCGCAGCAGGATGCGTTGCGCAATACTTTCCGTGGCCATAAGTAACGTGTCACGCAGGGACGCGTTCTTTCCGTAGTCCGCGCGCACCAAGTTTGACACACGTCCATCCTCAATGAATCCCCATGCCTTTTTCCACTTGCGGCGACTTTCCGTATCGTAAACACCGATTGCAACCCCTCCGTTCTTACGGACCAGTGAGAAACACGGAACATCCGTGTAACCGTCTCCCAGGAAAATCATTTGGTCAAACGGTACACGTATGCCTTCCGGACCGGCTTTACGGTTTACCGCGAAAGGATCGTCACGCGATTGGGGACCGACAATGCCTTTGCAAATTTGGAACAGATAACGCGTCTTGTCGGTGAAGCTGAGGACATTCTTAGGGAACGCAATTTCATCGTTCTCGTCGAAATGAAATTCACTCGCCCAAATATCTTTGAATTGCGACGCAATGCGGGTGTGTCGCAGGATGACCCCAAGCCCGCTGCTGACCATGTAAAATTCCACCGTGGCATCTGAGTTTAGCGATTGTACGTGCCGTCGGAGCGTACTGAATATCCGTGTAGCACCATTGAAGCATGTGATGGTACGTCCCCAGGACGCGAGCAGCTGTCGGGTGATCTTCTCGCCCTTTTCACGCGACTCGGATTCCCTGATCATCTCATACAGGTACGCCAAAACGGGATCCCAGCCGTCCGCGACCAAAGCCTGAGCGCGTTCGGACCAGAAACTGGGTACATCGACTCCGATGCTCTCAAGAAAACTGCTGGTGCTGTCGGGCGCAAGGGTGTCATCAAAGTCAAAGACAACGGCAATAATGTTCTGCATTCTGGAAAACCCCAAAAAAGTGCTTTTCCCCAGAGATTTCCGGGAACTGCATGCGTTTGTGCGGGTCCATATTAATAACGACGCTGAAGACGGATGTAAAACCCAGTAAAAAGGACAAAAAAAATACTAATTAAGAGAATACAATAAATCACACAACTTAAGCCTTGACAAGTGTCTCCTTCCCTCCTTTCCTCCTCCTCTTCCCCTGCTTGTCAAGGCTTTTCTTATGCTCTGGCAGACCGGTCCGGGTTGAAAGACTCCTAAGCCAGATCCTGGAGGATCAGTTCGGCAACCTTGCGTCCGCTCTTGAGCATTCCCCCGAAGATCGGTCCCATTCGGAATCCGCCGCTCACATTGTTGGCTGCCATACCTGAGACGTAAAGCCCGGGGTACAGACGTTTCGTGCTTGCTACGGTGGCAGCTTCGCCTTCTTCCACCCACATCGGTCGTTCACCCATTATTTGGCCACTCAGCGTGTCGATCGATATACCGGCTTTCTTGGTGGCCAAGCTGGTGACCTCGCTTGGATGGCCTGAGCCGTCCAGGACAGCCTTTGCGGTAATGACAATGGGGTCTACGTGCATGCCCAATCGTTCAACTGGGGTCCATTGTATGACGACTCCACCGACCGCATCGTTTTTGAATACAATGTCTTCAACGCTCACGGAGTTAAAAATCACCGCGCCAGCTTTCCGCGCCCCCATGATTAATCCCGCGGCCAGTTCCACCGTATCGACCGTGTACAGATCGTCGTTTTCCTCAAGATATGAAACCCCGAAGTCCTCCACAACCGGTAGAGCATCTTTTTGGATCACTGCCTCGTTGAACAGCATGCCACCGCCCCACGTACCCCCTCCGGGCGCGAGTTTCCGCTCGAAAACAGCAACTTGCTTACCCGCCCGTGCCAGGTCATGAGCCGCAACCAGGCCGGAAGGTCCGGCCCCGACGATTGCAACGTCCACTGTCAGGTGCTTTTCCAGCTTAGCGAAGTAACGACGGATAATGGCCCCTGAAATTTTTTCTTCCATGATGAATCTCCGTAGTAGTTATAAGTGGTTATCACAGCCTGAAGTGTTGCCGCGAAAGCCTTCAGTGCGACCGGTAACGTCGCGCCGAAGGGGGTAGTGAAGACGCACACACCGGGGAGATGTACAGCGACAAGCAGTAAGCCTCCCTTGCGCCGGTATTACCCGGATCAGGTTCAACGGGTGTGATCTCAGCCGCTTTGTAGATCGTGGAGGAAATGTCGCCACTTTCTCGCATGACCACCGCGCATACACAGCAGCACCCCGCAGCAGGTCGTTCTCAATCGTCTCTGTAAAAAAATAATAGGGGAACGGCAAAAATCAAGGACACGAAAGCGTGTCAGGCAGCACGCCAAAGCGTGAACTCCAACGGGTGCACCTCTCTGCCCCTGCCCCGCGTAACTGGTTACCGCGTCAGGTAACCGCGACGGTTCCGACGCAGTCTCTTACGGACGTGAAACCATGCGTGTCCAGGTACTCGTTAATGCCGTTTACGATTCGTGTGAGACAAGCGGGATCGCTGAAAATGGCTGTTCCAACCCCGACCGCGTCCGCACCGGCGATCAGGAATTCGACGGCATCATCTGCCGTTGTGACGCCGCCCATGCCGATTATTGGAGCATCCACCGCCTGCGCCACTTCGTACACCATGCGGACAGCGACCGGTTTAATGCAGGGGCCGCTCAGCCCGCCCGTAATATTGGCGATCTTGGGGCGATGCGTTTCGATATCAATAGCCATTGCGGGCAGAGTATTGATCAGCGAGATGACATCGGTGCCGGCATCCAACACGCATTTTGCAAAGTCGGCGATGCGCGTAACGTTTGGGCTCAACTTGGTGATGAGAGGGAGGGTAGTGGCCTTGCGAACCGCCGAAACAACACTGTCCGCCATACAAAGGTCCGTCCCAAACGCGATGCCGCCTTCCTTAATGTTGGGACAGGAAATATTAATTTCCAGAGCTGCTACTCCCTCGGGTTCCGCATCGAGACGCTCGGCAACCTCGACATAGTCCGCAATGGTTTTGCCCCAGATATTAACGAAGACCGGCGAGCCCAGTGTTCGCAGGAAAGGCATGTAATGAGGGTCGTTCAAGAATGCGTCGATACCGGGGTTTTGCAGACCGATGGCATTTAACATGCCCCCGAAGACCTCAGCGGTTCTCGGCGTCGGGTTGCCCGCGGCAGGGAATGGGGACACTCCTTTTACGGTAATCGCACCGAGACGGTCAAGTGGCACAAGGTCTGCATATTCCTCTGCATAACCAAATGTTCCCGATGCGGTTACAATAGGATTCCGCAGTGTTATGCCAGCTAGGTTTACGTGAAGATCTGACATTAATGTTTGTTTCTAAGACGGTCTCTGGCTTTGTCCAGAATATCGCGTTCGTGCTTGCTTAGACTGGACAATCCGTGTTCGCCAATTTTATCGAGTATGCGGTCAACCTCGGCTGGACTGATGGTATCTTCATCGTCGTGGTCGGCACCATTGTCCGTGCTTCTGAAAGTGCTGTGAAAAAACTTGGCACGCAGCTGTCGCCACCAAGAGGCCGGGGAGAACGAACGGGACCCTGTTCCGCTATAGAGACCGCGTGGTTTTCCCAGCCCCCAATGGACATATAGAAAGCCGCCGATCATTCCTCCCAGGTGTGCGAGGCGTGCAATTGGGCTTCCAGGCAGGCTGAGCAGAGAGATTACTTCGATGACACCGAACACCACGGCCAGCGTTTTGAGCTTCATTGGAATGGGAGGGAAAAGCAGCATGTACACGCGGTTCGGGAACGTCATGGCACTGGCAACCAGTATACCAAAGACTGCGCCACTGGCGCCAATCACGGGGTGCGCACCGCCCCAGTTGAAAAGGAGCCACGTGAGGGCGCCCATGATACCGCTGACAAAGTAGAGATAGAGGAATCGTTCGCCTCCGATACGGTCTTCCAGGGGTTTGCCGAAAATATAGAGTCCCCACATGTTGAAGAAGATATGTCCCAATCCGCCATGGGCAAACATGTGCGTCCCGAGCCGCCACACCTGGCCGCGAAGGAGATAGTGCGAATGGAGCCAAAGGTATTCCGTGAGTCGATTGCCACTCATCATCTGCAAAATGAAGACAATCACATTCGCAACGATGATGGCGAATACGATCGACGTATTGTGGCTGGTGGGGCGTCGGTAATTGTGGCGTATGTAATCTCGGTCAGAAAGCATCGATCCAGAAAACCTTCCTTCATAAAAACACCGGCTTTCCGGCCGGTGCAGACAAAGCTCTTAAATATAACAGTCAACAGGGTATTCGCTATTTGGACACTGCGATTGCAAGCGTGTTGCACTGAAGGGGTGCCTGTGTGGAACTGTGAGAGTGGTGTGTCGTCCTGATATAAGTTCAGACATCCCTGAATCCGTGAGAAAAATGGGAAAACTTTAGGGTTTAGAGATATGGATGGAGATTACGTCGGTCAGCGGTCGCCGGGTGGAACCGCTCCGAAGAGTCGGAGTACGTAAAGCACCTCCCACGTTCATTGCAACTTGATCACATACCTAAAATGTGGGCGGGGCTTCCACGCCGCGACCGGCTGACCAACTCATAACTTAATCCACAGTGGTCCCGCAGGATCTTGGAATGATGGAATCCTGATTTTGGCCGCCGATGAATCTCGGTCGGGGACCATCCGAGCGACTTTGGGCTTCCACTTATCCTTCGTAGCGATAGCCGATTCCATGGACGGTTGTGAGGTAGGCCGGGTGTCGCGGGTCGGGCTCGATCTTCTTGCGTAGTTGTGCTATGTGTTGATCAAGAGTCCGTGTTGTGCCGACGTAGTCCAAATCCCATACGGCGCGAAGAATGTCGTCGCGTGGGAGTACTTTTCCGGGGCGCTCGAAAAAATATTCGATCAGTTGCATTTCTCGTGCGGACAGCTCGAATTCTGCGTTGCGCAGCGTGCCGCGAAACGTTGTACTGTCGATGTCCGCTTCGCCAAACTGGAAGTGCTCGGGAAGCGCTGTCGGCGTGTCAACGTATGCTGTCCGGCGTCTGCATCGTCGCAGTACAGCTTCTATGCGGGCCAGGAGTTCGCGTACGCCGAAGGGCTTTGTGACATAATCATCAGCACCGAGCTGGAGTCCCACCACTTTGTCGATTTCCTCGCTCTTGGCGGTGAGCATGACAATGGGAGTTGTTTCGTCGCTTTTGCGGATTTGTCGGCAGACGTCGTACCCGCTGATTTCCGGCATCATGATGTCCAGTATAATCAGATCGAAACGACCCTTGGCAAATGCCTCGAGCGCCGCTTTTCCATCGTCCGCAACGCTTGTTGCATAGCCGTCACTTTCCAGCATGTCTACGAGGCCGTCACGGATAATGGCATCGTCCTCGGCAATAAGGATGTGAGTTTTCGGCATTTTGTTTCACTTTTGTTTATCGAAGGACGACTGATTCGCGTCAGTCGATGGTCTCGATTCGAGCGATTCGCGCGGTCGTTATGCGTTCGGGACCGTGATTGTGAACCAAGCCCCCCCGCCGGGACGCGGCCGGCAGCTGAGACTGCCGCCCAAATCCTGTATCATCCGTTGTGCAATGCTCAGTCCCAGACCGGTGCCCGGCTGCTTTGCCGTCAGTGTATCGTCGAGGCGTCGGAACTGTTCGAAAACGCGGGTGCAATCCCGCGCCGGAATGCCCGGTCCCCGGTCCATAAGATGAAGCAGTGCGTTCCTCGTGCCCGGTTCGATGTGAATCGTCAGTTCACCGCCCTCAGCCGCGTATTTAACGGTGTTGTCGATCAGGTTGAGCAGGACTTGTTCGAACGCGTCACGGTCAATCGTGACCATGATCGGTGGATCCGGTTGGTCAACGACGATTTGCATGCCTGCGTCTCGGAAACGCATGTCCTGATTCTCCAAAACACTGCTGACAAGTTCCTTGAGGTCCAGTGTCTCGGGTCGGTATTTCTTGCGATGCTGTTCCAGACGACTGAAATTCAGCACATTGTTGACCAAGCGCGTCAGACGCTGGCTCTCGTTGACGATGACCTGCAGGTAACGATGTTGTTTGTCGTCATCCGGCACACGCCCTTCATGAAGGAGTTCAGCGTACATACGTATACTGGTCAACGGTGTCTTAAGTTCATGCGAAACATTGGAGACAAACGTGGTCTTGCGACGTGCGTCCATCAAATTGGCATAGGCCTGACGCAGCAATAGGGATCCCCCGGCAAGGATGGCTATGACAAATATGCCGATGAGCAGTCCGGATATAAGCATGAAGCTGGTCCCGGCAGGGTCCCCTCCCGGACTGCCATTGGCAAACGCGGCGACGTCCCAGTGGGGCAAACACGCGCCTACCGGTACGGTGAACAAGGGAAACGCCGATGGACCAAGCGTGCCTTTCCCTACGCGATGAATGATTGTACCACTGTCGTCGACCAGGGCGAAAATGCGGTCCGGCGGGGCCTGCTCAGGAAATGCAGCGATCAGCCGGGATAGCAATGCCATGACCTCAAGTTCCACACCGTACACGGGCGCATCATCGCCTTGCCGCGCCCAGAGCAGGAGATGAAGACGGTTTTCAAAGAACCAGGGGATGCATCCGCTGTCAAAGGTACTGGCGGTCTGCTGCTCCGCATTTGACTCCGCCTGCGGCAAGATGCTTTGGCGGGGGAGCACGGACTTGGACAACTCTCGCAACTGACGGCGCGGTGACAGTTTTTGTTGATAATCGTACGAACTGGATTTTCCGCCGGGCTTTGCGGCAACTTCCGATGTCGCGCGTTGTCCAGCTTCAGTCCATGCGATAGTACCGGAAAACAGGCTTGCGTACCGATCTACGAACCGCGCTTCTTCGCGCGTTGCGGGCACCTGCGGGTCCGGCAGCACCAGCCCGTCCCGTGGGTCCCATATGAAGACGTTTCGGATAAGCGGGTTCTCGGTTTCCCACTCCGGCAGCACGTGACGCGCCTGAGTGACGGGCACTTCCCTCAGTGTCTCCGTCAAATTATCGCCGGTCTCCAGCACGGACAACGCGATATTATCGGCAATGCCACGCACTCGGTCACGCAATGCATCGCGTGTGGTCCGTTGAATGCGATCCTGCTCGTGCCGCAGCAGGTTCAAGGCGATCCCGCCGATAATTAAGGTCGGCACGAGCAGGAGCAACCAGTAAAGGATGATGCGTCCCGTCTTCATCAATCTTCGATATTCAGCTTGATCTCATCCGAATTTGCCTTCAGTTCAGGCGCGTACATACCGTAGGCCTTGGCGGGGAGGGCGCTGAAGCGTCCGGGAATCTCCGCGCGCAATCGGTAGGTCAAACTGTGTTGTCCCCGCGGCAGGGAGCGTACGAAGAAAGCGACTTTTTCGTCGCGCAACTCCTGATACGCGCCGAGGCCGTTGTGCGTGTACCCGCTCCGCACTTCAACCGGTTCGAATCCCGCCGCCTTCATATCTTCGATCACGATGTATTCGTAGTCGTTTTTACTCTCGACAATGAGTTCCACCTCCACCAAGTCACCGCTCTTGAGAGTTGCCAGGTTATCCAGTTTTTCGCGTTCGTACTTCTGGACTTTTTGATCCAGTGCCTGGCCGCGTGAACCCGCAACCTTGGTGGAGTCTTCCACTTCGGTCAATTTGTACACAATGCGGTCGACCTTGATTTCCAAGCCCGCCTTGGTAATGAAATCCTCGAGAGTGAAATAACGGAGGTAGGCATTGTAATAAAGGGGGCCCTTGCCGGTTTTCTTAATCTGAACCGTGTGTTCGCCCGTCTCAACGGCGTCGCCTCTCATGACGAAGCGGTCGTCGTAAGCGAAGAGGTTGTCGGCCGTGATTGTGACTTCTTTACGTCGGTCACCGTCAACCAGAATATTCAGCGTCAAGTTGGGTTTCATTTCTCCGGTGGCCCGTAAATAGTCCGCCATGGCTTCGATGCACAAAGCGGTGTCCCGCGTGGAATCCCAGTACGTTGCATGCTTTCGATTATTCAGTAGGTACTTGACCAGCCCGGAGGCTTTTTCGCTCTTGGGCTCAGTCAGCGCCAGGAGCTTCAGGTAATACGCGTGGGCCTCGATTTCACTGCCATACCAGTACCACCAGTAGCCGTTGTTGGGAAGACGCAGGTAGGCGGTTTGGTTTTCGTTGTCGAGGACCAGGTACTGCTCGATATTGCGCTTGATCATGTCGAGTTTCTCGGTATGCCCCTGCTTGTGCAGCGCAATTCCGTAGACAGCTTTGGCATATACGGACAGGTGCGTGCGGTCACGATAGAGGTAATCGCGCATGGCCGGGTCCTGGACACCGGCGTCCTGAAGGACCATGTAAACCAATGCATCCAAATTGTCGGCCCTCTGTTTCCACGGGTGGTCCTTTTTCTTTTGTTCCGCGTTGCGCAGCCATGTCACCTGTTTATCCTGATAGGCTTTCAACCACTGCACCCCGCGTTCGATGACACCGGGTACGACCGCCACGTCGTTTGCTTTGGCGATCTGAAGACCGTGCACCACAACCGCGGTCGTATGGGGATAGGAATGTTCTCCCCACCCCGAGAACCAGCCCCAGCCACCGTCCGACAGTTGCATGGCCGTGAGCCGTTTGACACCGGCCTTCGCCATGTCGCGTACTTCATTGGGATCGAATACGGGGTTACGATCCCATTGTTGCCATTGCTTGGCGCGTTCCACGGGGTCGCCCAATCCCTGGGCATTCAAATTGGCTCGCTTAGAGCGAATATCTTCGAGGTTCAGCCCCATATCCAACAGAATGTTCTGCGTGATAACCGTTGGCAGGAAACGGTTCAGGGTCTGTTCCGTGCAGCCGTAGGGATAGTTGGCCAGATAGGGAAGGGCGTCGACCATT
>JAIPIM010000076.1 GCA_021734725.1 Minisyncoccota bacterium
CCAGCGGAGGCGGTCGAATGCTTATACGTGAAATCCAGAGGGAAAGCCGTATTGGGGAAAACCCGACGTACGGTTTGGTCTGTGAGGTGAAGCCGAGGCGACGCAGCGCGTCGCGAGGCTTCACTTTAATAGAACTGCTGGTGGTTATTGCCATTATCGCTGTTCTGGCATCGCTGCTTTTGCCGTCGCTGCAAAGGGCGAGGGAAGCGGCGAGGCGAACAGTTTGTGCCAATAATCTGCGGCAGATTACGTTGGGGCACACGATGTACGCGCAGGATTTCAACGACAACATTGCCATTCTGAAGGCTGCATGCCCCTGGGCGTACACGCTTAATTTGACCAGTGGCAGGCATTATTTTCAGGCGGGTCTGTTGTCGCAGTTGGGATATATTCCGGGCGAGTCGGATGTGTTTGTTACGCAGCGGTCGGTACTGAGTTGTCCAGGGCGCAAGGTGACCAGCGGTTGGGCTGGTTCGTATACAGCGCGACCATTCCGTTGGCCCGATCCTGTTTACTGGTTGGCCGGTTTCTGGGATGGCGGGAATGCCTGGGCGGACGTCAGCGGGTTTGTGCCGGTACAATACGAAGATGTCAGGCGTCCCAGTCGATTTTCGCTGTATGCGGACATGCTGCATGCGCTGGAATACGCTCAGCACCCGGAGGGCTGGAACGCCGCTTTTCTCGACGGGCATGTGGCGTTTGCCCGCGACAAGGGCGGGAGTATAACGAGTACCGGCCCCTGGCAGACCAACGTCAATTACGTCCGCACGGGCTTTGCCGCCATCGAGGAAGCCCTCGGCATTACCGAGCACGAATACAGGTAGCTTCGCGGAAGCCGTCGAAGTCTTCACCGAAACCAACCTCCAACGCCGAGTGGGTATGGGATTGTCGACGTCTGTAAACTCTGATTGTCGACGTAACCATTTCGTCCACAACGATCTTTGAGCCTTTGTCGTGCATGATGCAGGATGATACCGCAGTTCGGCGGATGCGCAAACCGGCTCATTGGCAGGTCTGGAGACCCGCCCTACTTTATCCATTGTACCTCTTCACTCGGGGAGTGGATGTCGTGACCTTTGAACCCGGAACGACTCTCACTCACGTATTCAGAAGGCAACTTGATGTCTTGCTGGATTCGCACCATTCGATCGGGTACAATAAACGGAAGAAGGACAAAAGTTTTTGTGGTTACCCTCAACCATGACATGGGACTGGAGTTACTGTATTGAAATCATGATGAATTCTGCTTCTGAATCTAACGTGGATGGCGATTTGTACCTTGGCATGGATGTGGGGGGGACCAAGTGCGCGGCTGTTCTGGGTACTGCTCGCGGCGAGATTGTCGACCGTCGGGAATGGCCGTCGCGCGTGGAACGCGGGCCGCAAGCCATGATTGACGATTTTCTGGAGTATGCGCGCAGTGCACCGTCCGTGACTGCCGCGGGTGTCTCGATCGGGGGGCCTTTGAACGCGGTTCAAGGCATTGTTCTTTCGCCACCGCATTTGCCGGGCTGGCGGGATTTGCCGTTGAAGCAGCAATTGGAAGACGAATTGAACGTTCCGGTTTTCATCGAGCATGACGCGGCCGCATGTGCTCTGGCCGAGTACACATGGGGCGATTGGAAGGGAGTGCATGCGCTCATTTATCTGACTTGCGGCACGGGGTTTGGCGCGGGTATCGTCATTGACGGGCGGGTCTACCGCGGCAGCGGTGGGCACTCCATCGAGATCGGTCATGCTCGTTTTGCGGAGGAGGGGCCGTGGGCGTTTGGCAAGACCGGCAGTCTTGAAGCGTATTGTTCCGGTACGGCGCTGAGATTGCTGTCGGAATGGAAACTGGGGCGTACGTTGACACCCCACGAAGTCTCCGCACTTGCTCGGGCCGGCGATCCTGGCGCGCGTGAAGTGCTGCGGATTCATGCCGAGGCGACGGGGCAGGTCTGCGCCAATCTTGCCGACACATTGTTTCCGGATGTCATCCTTCTGGGGAGCTTGTCGCGTCACTTGGACGGTGACTGGCTCGAGCAGGTGAAACGGCGGTACGACAACGAAATACATCCCGACGCCCGCGCTCTCTGCAAACTCCAGCCCAACACGCTGGGGGAGCGTTTACAGGATCTTTCGGCGGTTGCTGTCGCAATCCGAGAACGTTGATATGGAACTGTTGAACAAGAAATGACGCCGCTGACCGGTGGTATGACGAAGTTGCAGGGGAGATGTCTCGTGAGTTATGCCTTTTTCGAGGATTTCAAGACAGTTAAGCCGGGTGAACAGGCCAACCAGGTTGAGGTGGAATGCAGTTCCGATTACTGGCATCGGCACTGCCGTGCCGGGAACGGTATTTACACGCTTACGGCGGCTGGAAACAAACACCTGCTGGCGGCACCCCCCTTGACCGACTTTACTTTGCGAACGGAATTCTTTGACGATCCGGTCTTCACGGATCGGGCGGCGAGCATTCGTTTTTATTTCCGTTATGACCGGGAAAAAAGGCGCGGCCTTTGTCTCGAATTCGAGTGGAACCGCGAGCGAACGGAATTTCGCGGGAAACTGCTGGCGGTTGACAGTCTCGATCTCGAGGTGTTGTGGGAAGAGACAAAGCCATGTTCCTTCTCCCCCGAGGCGCGTTACGACACGGAACTGGAGGTAAAAAGCGATTTGCTTACGGTCAGCGTGGCCGGCCTGTCCTTCACATTCAACCTGCCCGATTCGGTTGCGGGGGCGGTCGGGTTTGGACGGGGGCGTTTCAGCGGGGCGGTATGCCTGGGACCGGTGACGCTCGACTCACCGGAAACCCCCGTTTCGAAACAAATTCCTGGATTCGACGTGCCGATTCCGCAACGCGAAGGATCGACGGTCCCCTACCGTCTCAAGGTGACAGGCGACCGCTACGCGAACGGTCTGACCGTTTATCATGTAACGTTCTATGGCGGCATGTGGGACCGGCCCGTTTTTCCGAGCAACAAACCTGGCCAGTATTCCGCGGAATGGCATCGGTTTCAGAATCCCTACGTGAAAATCTGCCGCAACGGTACCTGGACGAAATACCCGATCAAGAATGGCCAGTTGACAGTCTACAACGACAATGTCCACTGGGCCTTTCTGAAATCGTACTTTCAGGCGGAACCGAATCCCATTCGGATGAATTGCTCGGTGCGGGGCGATGCGACGCGGACGTGGTTCGCATTCGGCTACGATCACTTGTATTGCAGAGGGTTCGCCATGCAATCCGGAGGGCCGAGCGAATTTATCTTCGACGACTCAGGGAATCTGATGTACGCGGGTGAATCGCTGAATGGAAAACTTCCCGCCGCCGAAGTGAAATCGTCGGCGGAGAAAAAAATAGCGAAGCAGCTGGCCTCTGATTTATCCGATTACGTCAATGCACTGGCGCACGCGCAAAACAACCATTATTTCTTTACGGACGAAGATGCGGAGTTTACGCTCGAAATTACGGCGGGAACGGAGTATCGTCCGGAATTCTTCTCCGTCCGCGCTCGCCTCGAGACCGTGTATCACGCGCCAATGAACGACAGTCTCGATGTCGGAACGCCTTCGGCTACGGCCACTTACCCGTCCGAATGGGGCGTCAACACCCTTTCCTGGCCGATTTCCAGCGGCACATTCACGGGCGGCGTGTACCGGATAAAGATCGGTCTTCTTTATGGCGACGGTGTGCTGCGCACCTTAGATGTGGCGTTCGAGGTTATTGACCCTAACTCGGATGTGGCGCCGCCACTCCAATCCGGATTGCCGTTCCTTTACTCGACACCGAACGAACAGCGCGACCTCGACCGTGACGCGACTGCTCTCTGGAACCCGAAAGGCTCGGACAATCTCGGGCATTATTTCTCGTGCGCCGCGTTCACGCCCGGAGTCGGACGGCAAAAAGAAGCCTGGCGGGTGTTGACACTTTACCGGCGACAGTGGTTTGCCTGGCTCGATACCCGGACGGAAGTGGATTGGCAAATGGGAAACTGGGAGGATGTGATCGCGCACGCCGATTACCTCCATTATACCATGCGCCATGACCATAACGCCCGGAATCATTACGACGCGATGTACCGCATGTACACCTTCCGTCCGGGCATGTATCGCGGATTCATTGTCGATCTGCTGGAGACGTTTCTCGCGGACAAGCCCGCCGGAACGGCAAGCCTTACGCGGTTCACTCCGGACTTTCTTGCGAAGCTGAAAGCGGGCGAGCGCATGTCGCCGGAAGCCGTGACGGAACTACTCGAACACTGCGGAACGGAGTGGTGCCGTTGTGTGGCCAACGAGATTGCGAACCGCCTGCACGAACAGAACAGGCGATTGCGAAAAAAAAATCCGACGTTGAAGCGTGCCGGATATGGCCCGTTCAACATCTATGTCTCACGCTACAAAACAGCCTATTGGCTCAAGTACTGGGCAACGGACGAACGTGTTTTGAACGAATTCCACGATGGATTCGCGCAGTTTGAAGATTATCCGTTCTCCTGCGCGTACCAGACGCTTCACGGCGCTTGGGCGGCCATGAGTCTCAAACTCTTCCATCCGTCACTTAAACTTTATCCGGAAGTCTACGAGGAGAGCCCCGGCGGCTGTCCCGATGGGGCGGTGGCTTACGCGAACCCGCCGTTTGGCGGCAAGCGCCTTCCGCTCAGTGCGCAGAGCTGCCAGCTCTACGAATACGCGCTGTGTTTCCCATGTCTGTCAAACAACGGCTTCCGCTACTGGGACAGCGACGGGTTTATGCTGCGCGATCCAAGACCGCACATCGCCGAAGAATTCGTGCGCTCCTGGGGAAATGTGTACCGCCACCGCCCTGTGCGGCCGCTTACGCCGGTGTGTTGCGTTCTGGACTTCCCAGACACCGACGACCGTATCTACCGCGAGTTCACTTCGGGCGGTGTGCCGGACATCACGAACATCAGTGAGAATGGCGTAAGTTACGTAAACGAAGCACTGCGGCTGGCTGGCGTCTCGGCGCCTTACGGAACTCGGTTCGATACGTTGAAAACGGAAGTGCCGGAAACCATGCGCCTGCTGGTCTTGCCGTCCCTTACCGGTCAGTCGCCGGAAATGCTCGAGACCATTCGCGACCTTCATGAAAGCGGCGTTGCTTTGGCGGCCGTGGGCGACGTTGGCGGACTGGAGGATCTTTTCGGAGTCGAAACAGCACCGCGACAATGCCGCGTGGAGGGCGTACGGTTTAACGGAGAGACGGAAGGAGTTCAGCCGGTCGATCTGGAATGTCGTTATCGCTGCACCAATGCGGAACGCGTGCTGGAGACCACTGGCGGCGACTGTGTCGTGTCGAAACACGGAGATTGTGTATTGTTTCACGCCGATCCCGTGATGATCGGACACGATGCGTTTCTGGACGAGATGTATTGGGGGCGGCCAAACATCGGCAGACTGCAACGCAAAGCCGTGCAGGAGGTACTCCTTCGAGTTCTCGGCGACGCGCTGGAGTATACAGTCGAGGGCGACGTCGGTACGGCGTATTATGAGGATGCAAGCGGCGGGAAATGCCTGGTGTTGCTGGATTATTCCCAGGACCGGCCGAACGAAGTGTTCACGGCGGAACAGCACGTGCAAGTATGGTTCCGGCAGACTGTGAACGCTGTGTCGTGCGACAATCCGCTTACGTTGCTGAAAGAGAACGGAAGGATAGTCGGCTTCACCTGTCGGCTCAAGCAGTTTGAGAACCGGTTTATGGTGATGCAGGCGAATGAGTGCACAAACAGGAAGGAAATCTAGGATGCTGCAAGTCGATGTTTCCAAATCAGCCGGCGCTGTCCGCGCCATTCACGGAATTAATGATGGGCCGTTGTGCATAAACGGAGGTCGGCCCGGAACCCGAGGGAATCATTCGCCCTATTTTAAAGAAATAGAGTTCCCGACCGTGCGTTTGCATGACTGCCCGTTTTTTTATCGAGGGGCCGTCGACGTGCCGTGCATCTTCCCTCTGTTTCACCTGGATCCTACCGACCCGCGGAATTACAAATTCAAGCGGACGGACGATTACATCAAGGCCATTGTGGACTGCGGTTGCGGGATTGTCTATCGCCTGGGGGTAAGCATTGAACAAGCCCCCGATTACCAGTACGATACGGATCCTCCCGCCGATGTAGGCAAGTGGGTGGAAATATGCGCCAATATCATCCGGCATTACAATTATGGCTGGGCCGACGGATACGAATTCGGAATACGGTACTGGGAAATCTGGAACGAGCCCGATAACGGTCCCAGCCAGTGGAACGGTTCGTTCGAGGAATTCACGGCGTTCTACATCGAAGCGGCGACAAAGCTGAAGGAGAAATTCCCGGACCTGATGATCGGCGGACCCGCGCTTAACGGGGGCATGCTGAGTAACGCACGGACAAAACTCGAGGCGTTTCTGCCGGATGTGCGGAAGGCGGGGGCGCCTCTCGATTTTCTTTCCTGGCACGCTTACCCATTGATTCCCGGAGAGCAGACAACGGCGGCCCGCGAGGTCCGCGACACGCTGGATCAGTATGGGTTTACCGCCACCGAAAGTCACCTCAACGAGTGGAACCTGGGCCCTCCCGGCCACAAGTGGGGAGCCGGTGCGCGGTCGCCGCAACTCGAGAACGAATACATGACCAACAATCACAATCATGTTGGTGCTTCCCTTGTCGCCGCCTGCCTGACCGCGCTCCAGGATGCTCCCGTCGACATGACCAACTACTACCGGGCCGGCCTTATGACTCGCGGCATGTTCGATCATGACAGCGGCCGGCCCCATAAACCGTTCTATGCATTCCGGGCCTTCAAGAAAGTGTTGACGGAGACACCGGCGCGCTGCGCGGTGTCGGGCGCCGATCCGGACAACGGTCTGGCGGTGTTAGCTGGCAAATCCGAGGTGGGCGATGTTTTGAACCTGCTCCTCACGAACTTTGATGCCGATCCAGCGCGTTGGAAAATTGAGCTGCAAAATGTATCGGGAACCTGTCGATTGGCACATAACCTGGTCTTGGATGCATCGCGTAATCTCGAAGATGACCCAGACGATTCAGTCTGCTTGGAAAACAACACACTTGCCGTGTCCATGCCCGCTTACTCGGTGCGGCTGGTAACAATTCCTTTGCAGGGAAAGCACACGGGCTTTATTGAGGAGAGTCTGTCATGAACAAAATCGTTAGTATTCCCGAACGCAAGGTTCCGGTGTTGACCGAGGCCGATGTGCTGGTTTGCGGCGGCGGGCCGACCGGCATTGCCGCGGCGGTCAGCGCCGCGCGGCACGGCGCCGATGTGGTGCTGATCGAGCGCTGGCCTTGTGTCGGCGGTATGGGCACGGCCGCGCTGGTCAACGGCTGGCATCGGAGCGACCGCCGGAAGGTCGTGATCTATGGGTTGGTCGAAGAAGCCGCCGAGCGCGCTCGCCAGGGAGGTTGGATCGAGCAGGTCGCGAACTTTCCCGAAGCATTCGAGACGCATTGGTTCGATCCGGAAGGCATGAAAGTGGTTTACCAGGACATGCTTGACGAGGCGGGCGTGCGAACCTTCTGTTACCTGGTTGCGGGCGAGCCTATCACCGAGAACCGGCGCATTCGGGGAGTTGCGGTTGACACCAAGCGTGGGACACGGGCGATCCTCGCGCGGGCAGTGATTGACGCCACGGGCGATGGCGATATCGCGGCCAAGGCAGGGCTCCCTTTTGACTATGGCCGTGCGAGTGATGGTCGCGTGCAGGGCATGACCATGATGTTTCGGCTCAGCGGACTTGACCCCGAGATGGTCGAAGCGCATCCTGACGACGGCGAGCGTGTGTTCGAATTGATGAAGAACCTGCGTGACCAAGGCCGATTGCCTCCGTTTCTCGAGGCCGCGGCCCGATCTTACCTGCTCAATCCAAGGGCGCCCGACGTGTCTTACAACATGTGCCCCGTGGCCGGGAATGCTCTGGACGAGGAGGAGTTGACGCGCCTGACGGCGAAGTCGCGTCGGCAGGTCCATCGGTATGTTGAGCTATGGCGCAATGAGATGCCGGGGTTTGCCGATGTCAGGGTCGAGCAGACTGGCTTCAGTCTCGGCATCCGTGAGTCGCGTCGGGTGCATGGTTTGAAGACGCTTGACGCGGGGATGGTCGTCGAGGCAGTCAAACAGCCTGACGCAATCGGCCACGGTGTATGGATGATTGACATCCACGATCCCGAGGGGAGCGGTCACACTACTTGGGAAGACCAGAGAGCCGATGCCATGCCTCCGGTGGGGGAAAGTTACCACATTCCGCTAGGTATGTGCCTGAATGCGCATATACCGAATCTGGCAGTAGTCGGGCGGTGCGCGTCTTCAACGCACGAGGGTCATTCTTCCGTGCGTGTTCAGACACATTGCATGGTAATGGGGGAGGGGGTGGGAACGTGCGCCGCTCTGGCATTGGCGGAAAACGTGGATATGGAACGGGTGAATGTTCACCGGTTGCAGAAAACGTTGAAAGCCGACGGCGTCTATTTGGAGGACATCCCGGAGTGAGTGAATGCCGAAAAGCGAGCAAGTTTGTTTGGTGATGAGATTGTGCGGGCTGCGGACGGCGGTAAAGTGAGTCGTTTAAGTGTATCCGAGTAAGGGTGGCGGTTAAGGGTTGGAGTAAGTGTGAGTTTGAGGGTGGTGAGTCCGTGCCCGGATCGAATGTGCGGCACACTCTGTCGATTCGCTTCGTGCCACATGTGCGGAGTAAAAAAATGAATTGTAAGCGTTTGTACCTGATTCCCAATGCGCATCTTGATCCGGTCTGGCTGTGGCCGTGGCGGGATGGATACAGCGAGGCGCATAACACCGTTCAGGCCGCGGTTGACCGGCTGCGGGAAAACCCGGACATGACGTTTTCCTGTTCCTCGTCTTCCATCTACGAATGGATCGAGGAATCCAACCCGGCGTTGTTCGAAGCGGTCAGGCGGCTGGTCGCCGAGGGACGTTTCGAGGTTGTCGGCGGCTGGATCGTGCAGGCCGACACCATTATTTCCTCCGGAGAAAGCCTGATGCGCCAGGCGGTTTATGGGAAGAAATATTTCAACGACAGGTTTGGCGTGAATGTGGAAGTTGCCTACAGCGTCGATGCGTTCGGGCATAATTCCGGATTGCCCAAAATCCTGGCGCATTCGGGATTCAGATACTATGTCATGCACCGTCCGAATGCGAGCGAGAAAGATCTGCCCAACGTCTTCTGGTGGGAGGGAAACGACGGTTCGCGAATCCTGACGTTACGTACCGTGCCGCACGGGTATAATACATCGGCAACTCTTACGCAGAACCAGTTCTCCGAACTCGTTAAAAGAGCCATGGAAACCGGGGTTGAGCATCAGACCTTTTTCGTGGGGGTCGGCGATCATGGCGGGGGCCCCACTAAACAGCAGATCCAATGGGTGCGTGAGTTGCAGGGGAAATACAATCTCAAGTTTTCTACGCTGCACGATTATTTTCGGATTGTGGAACAGGACAAAGACCTTCCGGTCGTGAAGGGCGAGCTGACGCATCATGCGCCGGGCTGCTACAGTGCCCACAGCGGTATCAAGCACTGGATTGCCCGTTGTGGACGGGAATTGTTCAAGGCGGACGCGTTGACCGCGTTGAATCCGGCACCGTCAAATCCGGAGGACGTTCAGACGCTGGATCGTGCCTGGTGGAATTACCTGTTCAATCATTTCCACGATATCTATCCCGGCAGTTCCGTTGCGTTAGCCTATGAAGAGGCGCGGGATGCCCTCGGCGGCGCCACTGACGCCGCCAGAAGAATCAAGATCAGGGAATTGCATCGCCTGGCCAAACGGATGGACACGAGCGATTTGAAAGAAGGCGGAATCGTAGTCTATAATCCATTGCCGTGGAAGCGCAAAGGAATTATTGAAGTCGACACGTTCATGGATCCGAACAACACGGGGCACGACGTTCATTCTCTCAAAGCCCCGGATGGTAGTGTGTACCCGGTTCAATGGTGCCGGGCGGCCGTCAGTTTCGGTCCCTGCCTCACTAAATGGGGACGGCTCACAGCGCTGGTCGACCTTCCGGCCATGGGATACCGGACGTTCAGCCTGGAGAAGGAAGTCGCCGCCAACGATGTTTCCGAGCCGTTCGAAGCGATCAAGTGGTTTCGAAGGCTGTCCTTTGAAGTGCTTTACGACCCCCACGATGCCTGGGCGCACGGTGTTACGGGGCGGCTCGGCGAGACGGTCGGAAGCGCGAGGCTGGTGAAAACGGAGACGCTGGAAAAGGGGCCGGTGCGATCACGGTATCGGGCGTTTTATCAATGTGCGGACTCCTCAATAACCCTGGATTTGGTGCATTATGCGGGTTTGGACACGGTACGGGCCGACGTCCGGGTCGACTGGCGGGAAGTCAATCATACGCTGAAGATGGCGGTATCCACCGGGATCGGGGATGGCATACTCGCTTCCGGCCAGGCATACGATATTATCGAACGTCAGCCGGATGACAACGAACAGCCGATGCAGGACTGGCTGGCCGCGGTCGAGGCCGAGCGGACAGTTGCCGTTGTCAGTGAATCCACCCGCGCGTATGACAGTTTCGGTTCGGGGAAAGTCAGGTTCACTCTCTTGCGTGCGGTCCCCCATGCCGTGCATACCGACTTTTCGCATGGCGATGAGGAATTCATTGACATTGGGAAACAGTCCTGGCGCTTCTGGTTGACGGAAAAATTGTCTCCACATTATCGGGACTGGCTGCCGCGATTCAGCCAGGAACTTCGTTGTGGCGCCGAACACGTTATGGAGAGCAATCATGACGGAGATCTTCCCCGGGATTCGAGTGATCGTTTGGTCCTGACTCCGGATTGCGTCACGCTTGGTGCCTGCCGCGCCACTGGCGACGGCGGTGTGCGGATTCGTTTTTACAATAACGAAGCGACCTCCGTATCGGCCGAGTTGACTTGGTCCTCGGCGGGCATCGTCTGGCAAGGAGACGTCTCCGGCAATTCGCTGACTACGCTGAGAATAGGCAGCGATGGCAAAGTACAAACCATTGAGAATATCTCGGATGAAAATTATCATTAACGCGCTTCACTATGCTTGGACCGATATGGCGACGTGCCTTACAACTCATCAAGAGCTTGTCACCATATCTCGAACACATTCACTTGGCTGACAACCATGGTGTTAACGACGATCATTGCGCGTATCGAAAAGGCGGTGTTGTATGGGATCGCATATTTTCGCTGCTGAACTCGGTCAAGTTTGCGGGAACGTTTTGCATCGAGTTCCCGGCCCGGGATGACCTCTGCCCCATGAAACAATGTATTCATGATATCAAGGGGCATTATGAATGACTTCTAAACAGCGACTTGAGATGCTCGACGGTATATATAAGGATGACGTGGGATGTTTATGAGCGAATTACTGCAGGTTTTTCCGGTTGACCATGCCGGACGGAAAAAAGTATTGCATCCGGAACTTTGTCGTGAAATTTATGCGCAGACCTCGGTGCGTTACTTGCGTTTTCCGCAGCCGGCTCGCGTTGACCGCTTGGAGTTACCGGTGTCCTATGCCGGGCGCTGGGTTCCCCGCGTGCCCACGCATCCGGCGCACATTGTTGTGTCCACGCTTGACCGCCGGGAAAACCGGTGGCAACCGGTCAGTGACGTGGAGTTGCCGTTCAACCCGAAGTTCGCGGGTGAGGGGCTTTCACAGGGGATGCGCATTGACGACATGGAGGCTTTTTTCGAGAAAGCGGTGGCCGAGCAGCCGGCTTATCGTATTGAGTTGCAGGGAATCGACACTGACTGCTTGAAGGTTGAGTGCGACCGGGAACACCCGGTGTGGCCGAATCACGGCGAGTGCAATGGGCCCCCGTTTAATGTACCGTTCGGCATGCTGCATCCCCTCCAGGCGTTTGGCATGCGAGGCGGCGACGTTACGCCGCCGCCCTATCGGCGGAAATTGTGCAAAGTCGAGATTTCTCCGGCCGCGCCGTCCGGCATGGCAGTTGACCTCCGGAACCCACTGGAGGTGGTTTTCCGGGGTGACAAGCTGACGGTTGGTTTTTCGCTCGTCCGTCCGATGCTCACGCGTTTGGATTGGAATTACTTCGGAAACGTACGACCGGCGGGGAATCGCCTCATGTTCAAGCGCGTTGTGGACAGCCTCGGCGGGCTGAACGGACCGTCTTACATCACTCCCGGGGGGAACGTTACCGGTCAGAACATGACGGGGCGAGTACGGATTGTCGGCAACAGGGTGGAATACAGGGATATCGACGCGGACTGCGGTGTCAAGATAAACGCTGTGTTTACCGTAACTGGTGAAGCGATAACGGTGGAACTGGAACAGACCGCGGAGCGCGCCGTCCCGGTTTTGGAAGGGGAGGCTTGGCGGTTCCTTTGGAACATGCGAAACGGTTTGACCAGCGTGGCGGCATCTCCATTGGAAAAAGAAGGACGGAATGGTTTTGTTTATCTGCCCGCCCTAATTGCCGCGGATACAGGGGGAGTGCTCGGTGTGCGCTTGCTTGAGGGTGACGGCTTGTTTCACACGGAGAGTTACCGCGAATTGGAAGCGCGCTCGAGCAGCTTGGTTTTGGCGGTTCCAGACACGGCGGACGCCCCGCTGGTCATTCCCGAAGGAACTTCACGCGCTGTGTTCGAACTGAGGCCCAGTGCACTCTTGCCGGCGGTTGCGGCTGGCCGCGAGAAGACGCTCAGTGAAGGCTTGCGCACGTGCTGGACCGCCGGTTTTTCCGCGTTCCGCCCGGAGTTTGGGGGATTCTCGAATAACGCGATATCCACCAACTGTCACGTGAACCAGCACACGGCCATAGACTTCGCGGCGTTCACCGCCAGGCCCACTGCGGGGCCGGATCCTCTGGAGTTGGTCAAGTTCTCTGTTGGTCGGGCACTGCTGGATGGTGGCGGCTACGGGTATCATCGGAACCTGTACCTGGATTCCGATCCTATTTTACTGTCTGGCGCCGGTCGCATAGTCCAGCTTTCCGGTGACCGAGCCTGGTTGGAGCGGGTTACTCCCGGGATTACGGCCGCGGCCAGGCGAGTGTTGGACAACTTCGATGCGGGCGAGGGGATGATTGTGTGTCGGGCACTGTCGGGTAATTCCGGGACGTTTCGCTGGAGCAGCAATGCCATGGACGTGATTGGGTTTGGTCATATCGACGCCTACGTCAATGCCTGGTCGTTTCGCGGGTTGAAAAATGCTGCATCTCTCTGCGCGCTTCTTGGTGAAAACGAACTTGCCGTCCGTTGCACCCAGACCGCCAAGGCTTTGCGCGATAATTACGGCCGGCAGCTGATCAACCCCGAGACCGGATGGGTCTCTGGCTGGCGAAGCCGTGACGGGAAACTTCACGACTTCGGGTTTATCTGGATAAACGGCGTGGCCTGTGCGTTTGGGGTGATGGACGATGCCACCAGCGAATGTGCGCTCAGGAATCTGGAGGCGAAACGCGGG
>JAIPIM010000077.1 GCA_021734725.1 Minisyncoccota bacterium
GGCCAACAACAGGTCAGGTGAAATATGGGGATCTTTCGTCGCATGGTATAAACAGGACAAGGAAACGGCGCGGGAGCTGCTGGACAAGTGGACCGAGCGTCGGGACGAGTGGATCGACATTTACAACGAACGCCCGCGATTTACGCTTGACACCGTACCGGCGTGGGGCGAAGCGTTGCGCAACAAACAATCCGAGGGAAAACAGCGTGCCTGGTATTGGCATAACCAATCGGCAGTAGCCCTTCCCGCGCTGGCGTTGCGCGATTATTTCTGGCTGATGTACCGCGAGAATGTTCCGAACACCCTCTACTGGGGTGCCGTCATGTGGTGCGGCGGTTCCGAAGAATTCGCGTTCGGTCCGCGCAGGGGCTGGAACGAGCGGCGCGTCTGGCGCATCGAAAAAGGCTTCGGCGCCAATCGTTCGACCGGCGCGGGCGTGGGCAACGGCATTCTTTTCTGGCCCGGACGGGAAGGCGTGCTTGCGTCCATGCGGCTGGAGATCTATCGGGACGGCGTCGAAGATTTCGACCTGATGAAACTGCTCGAGAAACGCATCGCCCAACTCGAAAAAGCGGGCGGTCACGCGGACTTGATCGAGCGCGCGCGCGGGGTGCTGAGCATACCCGATGACCGAATTCTGCCGTCCCTGGACATCTACCCCGTCAACTGGCCGCTGCAAAACAGCCACTATTATCCCGATCTTCCGCATCAGCAGGCATTCGAGCAGCATAGGCGACGGATCGTTACCGTACTGGAAGAAACGAGGAAGAAACTCGGGATCGACAAATAGCTTCATGCAACGCAAACGGGAATCACTGTCAGTGCGCTAAACAGCCGGGACCGTTTTATGGCTCATCAGACTTCATGCCGACGCGGTTTAATACTCAGCTCATTCAGACAACTTGTCCCCCCTGGGGGATGGGTGTTCTTCACCTTGGCCAGTGGCTTTCTATCACTGGCGACAGCCGAACCGCCCCCATCTCTCAATCCGCGGAAATTGCCTTCGAAAGTATTGACGAACTGCGTACCGCGGACGTCGCGACGCTTGCGGACGGACAACGCGCCTGGGTGGATGGATACGCGACGCGCAACGATGGAGGACAAGGCCGGTTTTGGCTGGACAAGACCGGAGAACTTGAAAAGGACGCTGCGGACGGCGGAACGGTTATTGCGGCCGGCGGCGGCGAAAACTGGTATTGGCGGCGGTATCATGACGGCCCACTCAACGCCGCATGGTACGGTGTACTGCCGGGTGAAAACGACGTCTTGACCGCTTTGGACAACCTGGAAAAACACCTGCAGGCCGGTGACGGGCAACCCGTGCTGACTATTCCGCCGGGCACTTACCACCTGTCCGCTGCGTGGGAGGTAAATACGTACAACTTGGTTTTTCACGCGCACGGCGTCGTTTTCGACAATACCGTCTGGTTCCGAAACAAAGCACAGAAAGTGTATGGCCTGGAAGTGCGCGGCTCGCCGGGGGTCGGTTTCAAGTGGAGCCGCTCGCAGGGTGGCCTGTATGTTGGCCTGAAGGCAAGCAAGTGCGCGTCGCATGGCTTTGTCCTCGGTGGCAGCGATTATCATCAGGTGACGTTGGCGACGCTCATCCAGCCGTTTGCCGCCTCCAACGATGGAGACGGATTCGTCCTCGAGGGTTCCGGCAAGAAAAACTGGGTCAACGCCAATTGTCTGGTGCAGCCGTTGTCGCGCGGCAACAAAGGCCGCGGTTTCGTCACGCTCGGGAAAGCCAACTACAACACATTTATCATGCCGCAGACCGAGAGCAACGGCGGCATATCCGTGTTTGACCAGGGCAGAGAAAACACGTGGGTCGGCGGACACTATGTTAGTAAGGATGACGAAGGCTATAGTTTCATCGGCAACAGCCGCGCAACAATCTTCGGTGGACGCATGATCGGTGGGGTGAAAGGGCCCATTACAAGCCTCTTTTTCAGTCCCATCTGCCCACAGCCAAACCGGGTTCTTTACTCGATGCACCGAATTTCGACGAATGAGCTGACTGTCGGGAAAAGTGGCAAGTCATACCTGGGCGACCGGTTTAACCCTTTGCCAAGCGAATATGTGGAATACAGTCGCGACCTCGCTGCCGAACACACCATTAAAGTTGACTGCAGCTCGTTGGGACTGGGGGCCTTTCTGGACATTGTGGTGTACGGGGCGTACAACCACAGCGGAGGTTTTGACAGGACCTTTCACCTCCGGTTGAATGCTTCCGTCGTCGCCCACAAGTCTCGCGCGAAGTGGTCGGTCAAGCCCAGCGTACTCGCGGCGGCAAATGCCGACATTAAGGCGGTCACAATCGACGACAAAGGCATGATGACGATAGACATCGCAACGACGACCGCGACAATCAATCAAGTACAGGTTTACGTAGCACCGTAAGATCGGACAGGTTGACTTGACAAGGCGTATAGAACGATGCTCAGCCTGCAACAGGAAGGGATAAGGCGTTTAACTTTTTACCGGGAACTGACTATGATGACCACGCAAAATCATAAGAAAGGACGTAAGCACAATCCGTTTACGCTTATCGAGTTGCTTGTGGTAATCGCAATCATCGCGGTCCTCGCGTCCCTGCTGTTGCCGGCGCTGCGGTCCGCCCGGGAAAGCGCAAGCATAGTGGCCTGTCAGTCAAACCTGCGTCAGGTTGGCATTGCCCTGCAGGGATACATCGACGACCACGATGGCTGGCTGCCCATGAGCGTCCTCTATGCCGACCGCTATAACCCCAAGGTTCACTGGACGTATCAGATCGAACCGTATCTCGGCAATCCGCCAATGTACACCAGCGGCTCTGGCGGTGGCAAGAGCGTTTTCTGGTGTTCGGCCGCAACACCCGAAAACTGGACATCCGACTGGTTCGCCAACAGAACCAGTTGGTCGCCGCACGGAAGTGTAATGTTCAGAGATGTTCCCACGCAATTCTACCGGATCATAACGGATAACAACTACATCGGCGGGCCAAGCAATGTCGGCGCGTTTACGTCGGTTCGCTACGGCTGGTGGCATGCAACAAAGCGCGCTACACACCTGCATCGGTGGGGCGATAATATCCTGTACCTCGATTGGCACACAAAATGGCAGGAGGCAAACTCTACGACTCATCCCTATCATGACTATACCTGGGGAAACCCGGACTGTGATTATTGAAAAGCGATAAATGGCTGTCGATACAGGCAGCGGGTTCACGGTTGAATTCGCTGTAGACAGCTGGCAAAACAAGAGGAAAGGAGAAAGCACAATGCGTTTGAACAAAACAATGATGCCCGTGCTGGCTGTGACAATGGTATTAGCAGGGAGCCTGTATGGCTACAAGATCAACCCGGTCGCAAGTATTGAGTTTGGCACCTCCACGGACATGAACTACTTCACCGACAAGGTGGCGGACCCGGCGGGAGGATTCCTGAATTGGGCCAGCACATACGGCGGAAGCGTCTACCTCGACGACGCCAACTCACCCGCCGACAACGGTTATGCCGTCTACAACGTATCGGCTTTCGACACAACCGATCAGAATGTTTTCGGAACAACCGTTTCAACTAAGTTCCATAGGTGGGCCGGCCCGGTACGGCTGGGCGGCGTGTCTCTCTTCGGCGACGCGACAACCCTTAAGGCCTACGCCGTCGCGATTAATAACGCGACCGACTTGAGCGTTTATCTCATCGACGGCAACGAAACTACGGGCAGCGGTATAAGTGCAACCCTCCTGACGAATGTCGCCCTGGACGGCACCACGGGAGGTGTGATAGACTTCGACGGGTTGATACTGGAAGACGGCGGCGTACAGCTGACGGCTTCTTACACCCTTGGTTCGGGCACGCGCACTTCGGTGTCGGTCACGCGAACGCCCGCTGAGGTCCTGGGTGACGGCGTGGATCTGAACGGCCAGGTAGGCTTCGTACGCCTTTCCACCTATAACGGACGCGGTCAGTTCGATGATTTCTCCGCCGGACAACTGGTCCCCGAACCCAGCATACTGGCTCTTCTCACTCTCGGCGGCACGCTCGTCTTGTTTCGCCGTCAAAGACGGTAAACAAAGGGGGGGGTGCTGCAACAGAGGAAGGGCATGAACACATGAACAAACGATTCCGACTCGTTTCACCGGCCTTGTTTTTATTGTTGTGTTTCTCAACACCGTGGTTCATCGCGGAAGCGCGTGATTTGAGTGCTACCCGCGAATCGCTGCTGCAATTGCGCCAGAAACTTGTCTCGGAGTACAATGACGCGGTAACCGAACGCGAGCAGGCTTCGAACAGAAAAACCTTGGCAGCGCTGCGGCGTGCATCGCGACGCCTGGAACGGGTTAAAAGGGAGTTGAATGCACTTGACTATGCAAAGGCCAACGATATCGCCTATACGGAGGTAGACTGGATGAGATTCCACACGGAACTGGAGGGCGCTGACGCTGATCCCGAAAATACGTCCGCAACACATCTCCTGCCGGAATCGGTGCTGCGAACGACGGATGAATACGTCATTTGGACTGTGGACGGCCTGACGCGGGTTCAGAATCGCGGCTTTCAACCACCGACACGTATGTGGGCGGGCGACGACCTGCGACCCCGTCTTGCCCGCGAAACCGTGCTCGTCTCGGAAGTCCGCGAGGCCGGTGCGGAAGCCGTCCGCCTTCACGCCGCGGCCAACGAGTTCGAATCGTTCCAGATTGTTGTCACGTCGCGGAACGGACATTTGGAAATCGGCGAAACAACGATATCCGATCTGACCGGCGCTTCGGGACGGATTTCTTCCGATGAGGTTTCGGTGAACGTGGTGGGAATGCTGCGGGGACTGGCCGCGGACAGTCATACGCAAATAGGCCCCTTCCCCGACGTCTTGTATCCGGAAGGTCATCACAGCCACGTGGTGCCAAACACGAACCATGCCCTGTTTTTCACCATCTACGTACCGTGCGGAACGCAGGCGGGAGACTACGAGGGAACCGTCACGCTGAACGTCAACGGAGAATCTCTGGAGCCCATTCCAGTGCACCTTCATGTGTGGAATTTCGGGTTGCCCAGGGAAACGCATGTCGCTACACAGCTCTTTGCGATTGACATCACTTCTATCTGCTATTGGTATGGAGTGGCACCTTGGGAAGAGCGCGCAAGAGAGCTGATCGAGCGCTATTTGGAAAACATGGCGGAGCACCGCTTTTCTCCGGCATCGACACCCCCCTTGCCACGTATTCGCTGGGAAGAGTTTCCGGACCGGACGGAGGGACGATTCGATCAGGGGATACATTTCCAGCCTGGACGAAAGCTGACGCTTGCCGGACCTAAGTTCGAAGAGATGACCGAGGGGGTCACCCTGAGCTGCTGGCTGCGAACGGAAACCGCCGATCTCGGCCGCTGGTTCCGCCATCAATGGCAGGGACGCCCGTCCGGGTATTGGCTGTCGCTGAACAATGGAAAGCTGGTGGCCACAATCGGCCTCGGTATGCGGGCGCCGGAACCGGAAGCCCAACTCAGCGCGGACTACCCGCGGGATGGCAATTGGCACCATGTGGCGCTCACCTACCAACCGGGCACGGCGTCCCTGTTCGTCGACGGCAAACAAATGGCGACAAAAACACTTGACTTACCCATGTCCCCATCCTACGGAGGACTGGTCCATTTGCAGGCGGAAGCCGCGGCATTCGACGTCGACGAGGTGCGGTGGGCACCCATGGCACTTGCGCCTGACCAGGTGGCAGACGAGATGCTCTCACCTCAGGCGAAACACAGCACATTGAAGGCTTACAATTTCGCGGAAAGCACATACGATTTCGCCGCCCGGCGCCAGCCGGGTTCCCCGGAGGAGCTCGATCGTGACTATCTTCTCCAGTGGGCTGACTGGTGTCGAAAGCGCGGTCTGTGGCTGAATCACATCGGCGTACCTCGCAACGAATCCATGGAGAAACTCAACCGTCTCTATTTTCAACCGTTACGCGAGCGTGGTTTGCTCTCGCGGGCGTACATGCGCCTCCCGCACGACGAGGCTTCATATGGCCCGGGAGCCGAGAAAAATCGTCAGTGGTCATCTAAGTTGCATGCCGTAGCTCCGGAGCTGTTCAGGCATCAGACGCTGGGGGGAATGGGAGGAACACGGTCCACGTCGACGGAGCGAGTGAAAGCGCTGGAGCAGTATGTTGGACTGGTCGACATTTGGTCCATGCGTGCTCATATCTTCGAACGGCACAAAGACTTTTTCCAAAAACGCGTCGCGGATGGCGATAATCTCTCCATCTACATCCACGACGCCAACTGGATTGACGTGCCCACCATCCTTCCTGCCGGTCGGAATTACTTTTGGTATTTGTTCCGTTACGACCTTCATATGGTCACATTATGGAATGTAAACCTGTGGTTCCAGCCGGAAAAGAACAGTCGCCCGCAACGCCGGTCATGGGAAACGGAAGAAGGATTCTGGACGCTCAAAAGGAATCCGTCGGGCATCACATGCGGAATGCTTTTCTATCCTGGCGAAAACGGTCCCCTGAATTCACTTCGAACCGAAGCTTGGCGCGATGGAATCGAGGATTACGAATACCTTGTGCTGTTTCGGGACGCCTTAACCGCGGCGAAGGAACGAGATGGTCACGATAATGTTCTTCACGAGGCGGAACAACTGATGCGTGAAATCAAGCAGTGGAAGGTGACATCTCGAACCTGGCGATCGCGCCCCACGACGGATAGCAGCCGAATCCAGACCATGCGGCATCGTGTGGCGAAAATGATTGAAACACTTATATCTTTGAATTAGGGTTGTACGGGACGTTCATTCGTTTCTCTTAGACAATGTATGCTGCATACACGGGAATCTTGAACTAAACCCGAAAATGTGAACGCTATGATAAAGAAAACGTCATTCATGCCGTCGCTCTCGCCGCGGAACTCAGCCAAGGAGCAATTGCGCCGGCGGGTCGAGACCATGCACTGGAAACCCGGGATGCGATTGCCGTCCGAGGCGCGTTTGGCGGAGACGCTGGGTATCAGCAGACCGTCGATCCACCGAGCGGTCCGCGAACTGGAATCCGAAGGACTGATTGTCTCCAAGACGGGAAGCAGAAACCGTTATATCCGAACGCTTGGATCCGGTGTTCGGACTGGCGTCATCGGTCTTTTGCACATCGACCGTACGGCCCTTACCCACCCGGCAATGCAACAACGCCTGGCCGGCATTGAAGAGGTGTTGCGGGAGAAAGGCCTCCGCTTGCGCATAGAAGTCAGCGACCATGACAGTTCCGAATGGGAACCGCTGCCGAGTCTCGACAGTCTGTGCGAGCTGTGCCGGGGAATCGACGGTTTGATTGTCAAGTGGGGTGATACCGATTACTCGCCGCTCACACGAGTGTCAGCTTTGTTACCAGTAGTCGTCAATGGTTTCGAATCGCTCGGTCCGCGCGTGGCAGGCGTACGTTTTGACAGGGAGCACGCGTTTTTCATGCTCGCCGACGAACTGCTTAAACAGGGACATCGCGAGATTGTAAGGCTGGGCCTCCCTGAGTCGGCGGAGGTGGGACGTACAGAGGCCACCGGCCTAAGAGTGGCCATCCGGCGCCCCGAGTACGTGAATATGGCTTCATACAGAAGCGTCGAGGTATCGCATCACAAAGAGGATCTCGGTCGTCGCGCCATGGAAAAGGAGATCGAGAAAGGTCGCTTGCCGACGGCCCTGATCTGCAGCTCCGACAGCCTGGCCCGGGGGGCCTTGGACGTACTTGGAAAAGCCAACATTGAAGTCCCTCGTGACGTATCGGTCGTTTGCTTTGGAAGCAAGCCGCCGGCATTCGAGCTCCCACGGCCACTGACATACGTGCGGGTGGATTTTCGGGAAGAAGGCAGGCTCACCGCCCTAGCCTTGCTGCGAATGATGTCCGAGAATTCCGACGAGAGTCACGAGAGGTGGCCGAAAACCATTTTCGTGGCCGGTTCGTTCATGGAGGGACATTCGGTGGCACCGCCCCGCAAACAATGACTTGGCACAAGCGGACTTTGTATTTGACTCTTGTGCAAAACAGTCTCGGAACGCAGCCGATTCACTCAGGGATTAAAGGCAAACAAACTAGAAACACGAATCATGACAAACCGACCGAATATTGTTTTTATCACCTCCCACGATTCGGGACGTCATTTTGGGTGCTATGGCGTGCCGACCGTTCGAACACCCGCCGTCGACGGGCTGGCTTCCGATGGAGTCAAGATGACCAGCGCGTTTTCCGCCGCCCCGGTGTGTACACCTTCCCGCGGCGCTATGATGAGCGGACGCTGGCCACAGACAAACGGACTGATGGGACTGGCGCATGCACCGCATCATTGGCATTATAACCCCGGAGAAAAACACCTTTCACACCTGCTTCGAAAGACTGGGTATCAGACTTACCTGTTCGGGTTTCAACATGAAACCGAAGATCCGAGCGAACTTGGTTTTGACGACATGTTTGGTGTCCTGCCGCCGATGCCTTCAGACACCATGCCGGATCCTTACGCCCACCTGCCGGGGTGCGAAACGGCACGGTTATTCGAAAGCTTCTGCGCACGCCAAAGCCGTTCCGCGGACACACCGTTCTACGCCCAAGTCGGATTTTTCGAAAGTCACCGCCCGTTCGATTTCGCCGGCAATGAAGGAGACGACCAAACGGGCGTCTATCTTCCCCCGATTTATGCACGGGACGATGTGGAATTACAGGAAGAGTTCCGCATGCTTCAGGGCGCCCTGCACCTTCTCGACCAGGCGATCGGTTCAGTCCTCGAAAGCCTGGATCAACATGGATTGCGGGAAAATACGATCGTCATTTATACAACCGATCACGGCATCGACATGCCACGCGCCAAAGGGACCCTCTACGACCTGGGAACGGAGGTCGCATTGCTGATGCACTGGCCGGACGGCGGCTTGAGCGGCGGACGGACGTGCGACCGTCTGGTCAGCCAAACGGATTTAACGCCCACCTTACTGGAACTGATCGGCGAAGAGGTCCCGAACTTTATGCAGGGTCAAAGTTTCGCGGCAAGCTTATCGCCGGAAATTGACGAGCACGGGGAAGAACGTCCGTACGTCTTCACCATGTTCCATGGCCCGGGCACTGAGATTCGGGCTGTACGCTCGAAACACTACAAGCTGCTTCGCAACTTCATGCCCGGGCGGACCTTGGACCTGCCCATTCACAACGGTGCACCACGGTCCGCCAAGAGTTTGCCGTTTGTCGAACTCTATGATGTCTTGCGGAATCCAACTGAAACAGAGAACCTTGCCGACAATCCAGACTATCGGGATGTGCGCGACGAGCTCGATGCGGTCTTGCTCAGGCACATGCGAACAGTGAACGATCCGATCCTAAGGGGACCTATCCCTTCTCCGTACTACCTGCGAGCAAAAGAAAAGTTTGTCAACCTTTCAAAAGTCGTTGTGCAAAGATGACTTCGCGACCGCCCTCGAATCAGGAAGAACGATTGCCTGATGTGGGGCTGCCGTCGAAGCGGCCAATTCACAGACAAGCCTGGGACCACTACCGGTCAAAAAAAGGAAACGTCATGCCTGATTATTCCCGACAAACACGGTTGGTGAAAACCTTGCAGCGTGACATTGCGAGAAACGGCGGTGAAAAACCGAATATCCTGTTTATTATGACCGATCAACTGAGGCACGACTGCCTGGGGTATTCGGGAAATCACCTGGTGGAAACCCCAAACCTTGATCAACTGGCGCGAGCATCCACCTGTTTCACGAACGCATACACGCCAAGCCCCGTATGCGCCCCCGCGCGGGCCGCCATATTTTCAGGCAGATATCCGCCCGGCTGCGGCGTGACATCCAATTGGCTTGGTTTCAAACCCGATGTCCAGTTGCTCACCACCTCCCTTAAAGCCATGAGATATACCACGGCAAATATCGGGAAACTGCATTTCGTTCCGCACACAAACCGCTGGGGATTTGATTGTAACTGGCTCAATGACGGCCCGATAAGCGTGTACAGTGACGACCAGGAATACTCACTGTACGCCAAATACCTCCTCGACATTTACGGCGAAACCGAGGGGCGTAAGCTGCTGGCTCAATTCGATGCCGACGAGCTCCAATGGCCGGAAGGCGATCCCCGACAATTCATTCTCGGAAGCGATTTCATCCCGGAAGAACACCACATGACAACCTGGAGCGCAAATACCGCTTGCAGGTTCCTTCATGAATACACCGATGAACAACCCTTTTTCCTTCACCTCTCCTTCTTTGGTCCGCATCAACCCTGGCAGCCGCCCGGCAAGTGGGCGCGGATGGTACATCCCGACGATGTTAAATTACCCGTCCACTTCGAAGCAGAGATGGACAATAATCCCGTTTTTAGCGAATCGCGCAAAGCCGTTAGAGAAAGGCTGCGCGCAAGACTGTCCGAACGCGACTACCGCGAGATAATCGCGGCGTATTACGGCCAAGTTTCCATGATCGATCACTACATAGGCAAAATCGTCGATAAACTAAGAGAGAAAAATCTTTGGCACAAAACACTCATTGTTTTTTGCAGCGATCATGGCGAACACCTGGGGCATTATGGACTGTTCTTTAAAGGTGACATGTACGACACGGCCGCCAAAGTCCCCCTCCTCATCAAACCGGCAGAGGAACATATCCGCCCGAATATTTGCGAAAAACCAGTCACAACACTCGATATACATGGTACGCTGCTTGAGGCAGCCGGTTGCCCTCCAGACCAGTACGCGGGCAAGGAATGTGGTTCACTGCTGCGACTCATAACCCAGCCGGATTCCGACAACAATAATGTAAGCCCCGTCTTCTCAATTATTGGAGGAAAAAACCGCAACACAACCATGCTCCGCAAGGATAACCTGAAACTGATCCGGCTCGCTACGGAGAAGGGGCAGTCGGCACTGTATGAACTCTACGATATGGATGACGTTCCAGTGGAACTTATCAATCGTTTTGACGACCCGCGGTACCGGGAAGAGCGTGACCGAATGCTCACGGTGCTGGATAAGTGGTGGACTGAACAAAATGCGAAATACAGCAGCACTGTCGGCGACTACCGAAGGCCCGAAAACAAAGAAAAGGCACGACTTGTGTCGAGCACATGAACCTAAGTACTAGTGCGGCGGGGAAACATGCAAGCCGGAGCGAAGCGTGAGGCTTTGAGCTGTTCACCGAAGGGAGAGAATTGGCGGAGGGGGTGGGATTCGAACCCACGGTAGCTTGCACTACGGCGGTTTTCAAGACCGCACTTCTATTTTGCGGTTCTTTGCATAGTGTTGCAAATAAGATAATTATAAAAACGGGGTTTGCTCAGTTTTGCTCATTTTTCCGCCATTTTGCAAGGGAAAACTGACACAACATGACACAACATTCCGGGTTTGCTTGCCGGGTAGGTCTTGCCGTCCTGACCGGTTACGGTTGACGTGGCGTTTTCCGCCACCTGTGATCTGCATTCTCTAACAAGGTCTTTCCCAACCCCGCACATATCCGCAATCGCCCGGCTGGACAGGTTGCCGAATTCATGCAAGGCTATCTCGACGGCACGGCTTCGCCTGTTCGGTTGTGGTGTCTTCTGTCGGTTGCACCTCCTTGGGTTCTCGGTTGTAGGGCGTGGGGCGTTCCTGCCCCCGCGAGTTGGTGATGGTCTCGGGTCTCTGAATGTCAACAGTTGACATTGACAATGTTTTGTTCACGTACTGACGACTACACCCCACCATATCCGCAATTTCCTGCTGAGTGCTGTCGGGGAACTCGGTGTAGGCTATCTCGATTTCAGGGGTGTCTTGGTATGGCTCAACCCGCCAAACGCCCTCAGAAGGCTTTATTTTAAGCCGTTTCTCGTGGGATCGGGTGAAAAGTGGGGATTCATCCAGGGAATGGTGCTGGTAGGATTTTGCCGGATTCGTGAGACGCCGTTTATTTTGGCAGTGCATCCCCGCGCCCGCGTGCGAATCTGGACTTTGACGATTTCCCACATTGGCGGCGCGTCGTTGTGCATCCCCGCGCCCGCGTGCGAATCTGGACGGTTGCAGGGTGTATCACCGACATAGCCCGCTGGTGCATCCCCGCGCCCGCGTGCGAATCTGGACGGTTGCAGGGTGTATCACCGACATAGCCCGCTGGTGCATCCCCGCGCCCGCGTGCGAATCTGGACATCACGTCCAGGTGCTTACCATGCGAGGGGCTGGTGCATCCCCGCGCCCGCGTGCGAATCTGGACAAGGACATGACCGATGGCGGTCTGCTTCATATAGTGCATCCCCGCGCCCGCGTGCGAATCTGGACTCAAGCTTACGGTATACGCTGCGGCCGTCAACGTGCATCCCCGCGCCCGCGTGCGAATCTGGACGGGGATAGCGGGCAACGATGAAGGACGCGGAGGTGCATCCCCGCGCCCGCGTGCGAATCTGGACTTTATCACAGCCTGAATTTCACAAGTGAAAATGAGTGCATCCCCGCGCCCGCGTGCGAATCTGGACGCTAAAAAAGGACCGCCCCTCCGAAGAGAGACGGCCCCGCGAAGGGAAAGGGCAGCCCGCGCGACAAACACAACGGAGAAAAAACACGCGAGCCACCCTCGACCGTGGTTATTGCGGTCACTCACGGCTTGACCGCCCGGCAAGAAAAATGTGCCGGGATCATGTTTTGCTTACGATCCGCCGTCGGCCTCGATGCGCAGTGCTTTAAGTGCGTTTTCGCCGGGGTCAGCGACTTCACTGTCGAACCGCATGAAGGCAATGAAACCGACTTGGTCGTTCTCGATATAGCGTTCATTCAGCCGATGAAGACGCAGTTCGCGCACTTCACGCAGGAAGACGCGTCCAAAGTCCCCGAATATGATCGGTCGTTCGTTTCCGGTGTCACCTACAGCGGTTGAATCCATGTAAGGATTGAACAGGACGGGATAACCAAACAGCCGGTCGGGATCGCCAGCCGACATAGCCGGTTGCCACAAAGGCTGGTTGTTCGAATCCTTCAGCTTCCGAATCGCGGCGATTTGCGCTTTGTGGATTGTCCAAGCGCAGTTGGGAGAAGACAAGTGCGCCGGATCGATCGCGGTGTACAAATCCACAAGGTTATCGTAACTGATCGCGGAAACCGAGCTTTCGGCGATTGCGCCACGCATCCCGGCGGGTTCATCCGAACCGGTGCCGCGCGTGACGTAGTACGTCTCGGCCCGGCCCAGTCGTTCCCCGATTTCGCGACCAATTTCGCTGGCCATATCAAGTGCTGAATCTTCCAAGAGTTCGGAAGAGATTTTGATGATTTTGGAATCCCACTTGTACGCGCCCAAGGTCTTCGTCCCGAACGGTGTCGAAGTGTCCTCGGAAACTTCACCGGCTTCCGATGTGAGTTCTCCGCGTTCAGACGTGCCGGACCATGTGGGAACTTC
>JAIPIM010000078.1 GCA_021734725.1 Minisyncoccota bacterium
ATCCACTCTACTGCGGATTTTGCTTCCTTGAACTTCATGTCCTCCTCCATAATCAACAAGTGATTTTAGGGTTTCTCGATATCCTTCAGGGATCACCTCTTCCAAACACATGATTGCCTTACGGTACGCTGCGTTTTGAGCGTCGGCAAACTGCAAATGAATGTCTGCATGTCTCGATAGCAGATCAACAAGTCACATTTTCAGGAAGGCTTCCAGCGGCGGCTCATTATAGCAGCGAGGTATGCTTGTTAGTGCGTGATCGGTAAAGCCAAAAAAGAGGACCCGGCTACCCTCTGTAATCGTAATCTGATCAACCAGTTCAGAAAAATGGGAAAACGTTGGATTTAGAGATATAGGTAGAGATTGCGTTGGTCAGCGGTCGCCGGGTGGACCCGCCTCCCACATTGGGGGTTGCCGGGGAATGGCACTTAGTTAAGCCCGAAAAAGTGCGATGATACGCTTATTCCCTGATCGTCACAGTAAAAATGGCGGAGAGGCAGGGATTCGAACCCTGGGTACCTAAAAAGGTACAGTGGTTTTCGAGACCACCCCGTTCGGCCGCTCCGGCACCTCTCCGCAGGGAGGGAAGAGGAGTAAGATAGCACGATTGCGCGGTATCTCAATCGGATTATTCGCAGTCGCTCAACGATGCTGGCAGGTGAAAGGTTACATCCGTGCCTTGGCCGGGTTCCGAGTTCAGGCTGATATCCCCGCCGTGGCGTCGGATGATATTACGCGCAATGGACAACCCGAGCCCTGGTGCGTTTCCGTCGTTATGAGTCGAGAAGAATGCTTGAAAGGCGTGTTCGCGGATCTCTGTCGGCATACCCGCCCCGTTGTCGACGATGCTGCATTCGTAAAGCGTGTCGTCTGGGTTCAGCGAGTCGCAGGAGCTTGCGATCTCGATTCTGATTTCCGGTGACTCGATGTCCCTGAGCGCTTCGCAGGCATTGAACAGAACACTTGAGAAAGCGTGCTCCAATTGCATTGGGCATGCACAGATAGGGCAGTCTTCCGATGGCAGATCCCGTACGACCGCAACACCGTTTTTTTCGAGCTCACGTCCGACGAAGAACACGGCATTATCCACGATTGTTCTGAGGTCGAAGCGCTCGGGTTCGTCTTCCACGGAGCGCGAGAAGTCACGAAGACTTTCCACAATTGCTTCAATACGGGTGGCGGACTGTTGGATGTTTTTCAGTCCTTCTTCCAGTGTGCTTTGGTTGGCGGCGTCATCGGATTCCGCCTCATCGATCAGCCATTCTCCGTAGAGTTTAATTACCGAGAGGGGATTGGAAATATCGTGTGCGACCACGGCGGCGAGGTCCGATGTTGCCATTATCCGACAACGGTCCGTGATATCGTTGACTAAATTGCGATGCTGACGGGTGTCGTTGACAAGCGTGCATACGCAACGGACATCTTCGTGATCGCTGGTAATTGGAAACGAGCGGATGGAGACACGCAATTCTTCTCCCTCCCGTGTGCGAATGCGTGTCTGCAGAGCATCGGAATCCGAGGTGCTTTGGTGCGCAGCCTGAGGCTGCGGGCCCGCGTAGAGGTCCGCCAGGCTCTTTGCCGTCAGTTGTTTCTTGGTATACCCTAACAGGTCGCATGCGCAGTCGTTAGCATAGACGATGCGTCCCTCGTGATCACTCGCATGGAGGGGCTCGGGGAAGTGTTGAAGTACCGACTCGAGAACAATCGTGAGATCGTCGGGCAATTGTTTTTTTTGCTTCATAGGTTCGTTGCCTCCGTTGTCTTGTAAACAGCCTTACTTTACAGGGTCCGCCGGTTTATGTAAAGAACAACCGCAAGCACGGCACGGTACGACCTTTTGGCGTCCGGCATCTTCGCGCGGAACGACGATCTCATGTGTTTTCTTGGGGCGGCTCGTCGGACGAGCGACTGAATGCTTCGACAATGCCGACCGCCGTGACGGTTGCAATCAGGGAACTGCCTCCATAGCTGATGAGCGGGAGGGTGATGCCGGTCGGTGGCAACATGCCCAGATTGACGCTGAGATGAATAAAGGCTTGCACTTCCAGGCAGACAACCATGCCGGTAATGGTTGCGGCGGTTAGGTAGCTGTTGGTTCGCTGGATCCGCCGATAGCCATACATGACCCATGCCACGAGTATGAGGACGAACGGCAGCAGACCGACGAAACCCATGGATTCGCCGATGGTCGCAAAGATGGAATCGCTGTAGCCAAACGGCAGATACGTGCGGGCCCACAGAGCATTGCCCCATGACTGACCGAAAGCCCCCCCTGATGCGAGTGTGCGTTGGAATTGCAGGATATGCCAGCCTGACGTCTCGGCGTGAGCGGCGGGGTGGAGAAAGCTTGTGAAGCGATCACGAAGATAGGGTGTTGCCCCCACAATCAGGAGGACTGCCGGCAGGCTGACGACAGCGGTGCCCGCCAAGTAAAGGAGACGCCCCCCCATGCAGGCGTAGACGATGGCGAACGTAAGAATGTACGTCAGCACCGTCCCGAAATCCGGTTGCAGCATAATCGGGAGTATCCAGGCAAGGAGTATGCCGAGCACCGGCAGGTACCCATGCTTGAATTCTCCGCGGTGTTTTGCGGTCATCTGAAGTCCGCTTGCCAAGCAGAGCACGAAGAGTGGTTTTGCGACCTCACTGGGTTGCAGGAATATGCCATGCCACGCGAACCACCCGGTCATGCCGTTCACACTGACGCCCAGTCGGAGAACCAGCCAGAGCATGGCATAGACGACAATGGCAAGCCAGGGGAAGACACGCAGGATTCTCTTCCTGTCGGTTGCGGATACTGTAACAAGCAGTGTGGCAGCCAATACCAGCCAGACGAACTGTCGGCCCACGTATTGGAACGGTGCCTCCAGGTGAAAAGTGGCATTATAGATAGCCAAGCATCCGAGTAGTCCGAGTCCAATACAGGCGAGTCCGACCGGCGTGATGCCGTGTCGGAGAAAAGTCAAGAGCTTGACGGGAGTCTTCCTGGTCATGTCGGCACTGGTCACGATGCTTATTGCCTGGTTTCTTCTGTCAGAGGTGATACACGCATGGGCACGTAGACATCGTACCCCGGTTTTATGTCACGGATTTTCTCCCAGGTAGACGGTATCCAGCGTCCTTCCGGATCAAGCATGACCCGAAACATACCGGGTCGTCCGCGAAGGAGGCTGTCGTGCGCGAGTTCGTACCCGGAAACACCGATTTCCATACCGTTGACGATTTGCACGTGCCCAAGGCGTTTGCGTATTGCATGCAGTGGGTAGTGGTGCCGCTGGAACCGGGACGCCACATACAGGTTGTTCCATTTCTCAGTGAGTGGAGCGATTTTTGCGAACTGGGTCGCATTTAAATCGTCGTGTAAAAGGATTGTTTCTCCGGAGCGGGTGAGCATGTTGTTCAATGACCATGTTTTCGGTAGAACGTGCACGAGGGTTGTCAGGGCATGCCATTGCTGCTGTGCGACGGCGGTGTTTTGTGGTATTTGCCACTTGCAGACGAAATGCCGTGAGGACCAGGCAAGAGGACGTCCGTCAACATCAAGGATTCGGCCGCGAATGGCCGGCAGGATCCCCTGATGCCAGGATGAGCGTCCCATTTCAAGCAGGTAGTGTCGCCGATTGACCACCATTATTTGTGCGAGCCGAGCGGTGACGGCGAGACTCCACAGGCCGAAGAAGAGGACAAGAAAAAGGGTGCGGCTCCTGCTGATATCAATAAGAGTTGACTGCGAACGCTCGGGAGTGGTCATGGTAGAACCATGTCGGCTTGTGTACATCCGCGGCAATTTCTTTTCTTTTCAGCGGAGACATACTGGCACACTGTCGATACCGGCCAAAAGAGCGACATCTCATCCGACAGATGCGCTAACATGGGAACGATCCTTTTCGCATGGCGTGTCGTCTAGTCCAGCCTTGGATTGTCTTGTGGGTGTTGTCCGACTGTACACGCTCTGACCATAGTGAGAGGATGGCTGTTTGCCGTGTCCTGCCACTCATGGCGTCGTGCAGCCGACATTTCAAGGACAATAGTGTTACACCAGTTTCTCATGTTCGCCAGTGCACGTTGCTGGTGTTCGGGTTGGGCCATCAACTCGTTCGTCACTTGTGTTGCCGCGGAAGCTACAAAGGCGACTAAACAGAGGGCGGTCAATGCTATCAGTTTTTTCTTGTTTCGTCCCAGTTCGAATGATCGCGGCATCATAGTGTCTCCTTGTGCTGACTACGGGTTTTTGGTCAAGTCCGCTTCCATCTCGGCGATGGCCTTTTTCTGTTGGTGTTCCAGAATGATCTGTGCCTCTTTTCTCCACGCTTCCGCATTCCAGATTTCGATGCCGATTTCACATCCGACCATGATCACTTCGGTCCGTGGCTGCAGGTTCAGCGTATCCCGGAAATGTGTGGGCACGGTAATACGGCCCTGGTTGGTGATTGTTTCCACTTGAGTGAATGCGCCGAAGCGGCGGAGTTGACGTCGGAACAGCGTGCTTGTGGCGGCGCGTGCAGCGGGACGCGGCTCGGCTTGCCGCATTTGCTTCCAGACACTGGCTGGATACACTCCCAGAGCGCCCTCGACGAGACAGTGGAGGATAACGTCGTCCGCGGCATTGCGGAAATCGTCAAGAAAGCGCGGGGTCAGTTTAATGCGTCCATTCGCATCGATCCGGCACTTGTCTTGTCCTGCAAATTGCATACTGCCTGGACTCCGCGCTTAGTCCAATTCATACCATTATATTCCATATATAGCCATTTTAGTCCAAATGCAAGTGAGTGCGTTGTTTTTTTTGTGGAGATTCCTTGTTGGACAGTGGTTATTCAAGGCCATCCCGGCTTCAGAACGGAATGACCCTGCCTGTAGGTCCGTTCCGATTGTATTACGGAGACCCACATCTTACGTTATGAATCACTTTGTAATAGGGAATTGCGAAATGTCATTTTTCGCAATTCTTGCTCTTGGTTCTTGGTGCGTGGTTTTGTACTAGAACGACGGACCGCGAACGACATTGAATCGGGCGGAATGATGGAAGACCAGGTAAACAACGAAAAGCACATGAGTTTCTGGGACCACCTGGAAGAGTTCCGCTGGATGGTGCTGCGGTGTATTGCCGTGTTGCTGGTAGCCACTGGGGCGGGGTTTGCGTTCACTTCGGCAACCTATGGACTGTTGCGACGTCCGCTCATGGCGCTTGACAACCAGGTTGAACTTGTTTTCTCGGGCCCCCTTGATGCGTTCCTGATACGATTGAAGTTGGCGGTGCTCACGGGCGTCGTGCTGGCGGTGCCTTTCATCTTAGCTTTTATCTGGCGGTTTGTGGCCCCCGGTTTACGCGCACGTGAAAAGACCGTCATATGGGGAGCGGTTGCTATGGGCACTGTTTTTTTCGGTGTTGGCGCTTTGTTTGGCTATTATTTGCTTTTCTTTGGATTGCCCGCGCTTGTGCGTCTGGGTATTTCGGGCCCCGGGGTTCGGCATTTATGGTCATTGAAGAGCTATATGGATTTCTGTTTTCGGTTCATTCTTGCCTTCGGGGTTGTGTTCGAATTTCCTGTGGTCACCGTGGCACTCGCACGCTTGGGGTTGCTGGAGGCCGCGACGCTGCGTCGCATACGACCGTATGCGGTCATCGGCATATTTGTGCTGGCTGCTTTCATTACCCCTCCTGATCCGGTAACGCAGGTCATGCTTGGCCTGCCGTTGCTGGTGTTGTACGAAGCCAGCATAGTCGTGACAGGATTCATGGAGCGTAGCGAGTAAGGGAAAGCGGGTTGCAGGACGCATTGACGACTCTTGCAAAATGGCTTTCGCGGAAGTAGGTTTCACTGTTCAAACCGTGCTTTTCCGAATACTGACCGCCGGCGGGCGAGGTCTTGTATTCCACGGGACTCTAAGGCCCATTTAGGCTCTTGCGAAATAGCCTTCGACGAGTCGTTCGTGGTTCGTGGTTCTTCGTTCTCTGTTCAAAACCACGCACCAAGAACCACGCACCAAGAACAAGAACAAGAATTGGGAAAAACGACATTTCGCAATTCTCCATCAGGCCCATTAAGAAGGAGCATAGCAATGTTTGGTTACCAGGAATTAATTATCATTTTTCTCATTATACTGCTGATCTTCGGAGGGCGGAAAATACCCGAAATTGCGCGGGGTATTGGGAAGGGAATGCGAGAGTTCAGGAAAGCGCGCGACGGCATTCGCGACGCCATCGATGAGGAGGCTCGGGATGAGGGTGAGGGAGATCAGACGGAGGACGACTCGGAAGCGGAAGATCAGAGTCCCGAGCCTGAAGCACGCGCGGCGCGCCGGCAGCAGCATGGGAAGTAGAGAATCAGGCAGTCGGATTTAGTGGCTCGAATCCATCGGATTCGAGGCGCTAAGTCCGACAGGCTGTTAGCCGCGACCGAAGATTTCATTCCACGGGTGGGTGGAGCGGATGAAATCCGCAAACGTGCCTACGCGGTCGTTTTGCAGTTTTTCATGTTCCGACCGGTTTTTCCCGTTTCCCGGTTCAAAGAAGCACACGGGATCTTCCGCCAGGTAGTGACCGTTCTGATGGTAGGCCAGCGCCCGACATCCTCCGCACGTATTCTTGTACGTGCATTGCCCGCATTTACCCTGCAGATTGTTGCGGGAGCGCAGTTCCTGAAGGATGGGATGACTTTCGAGCACGTCTGAAAGGGGTGTGTCCTTGACATTTCCGCATTCAGCTTCTGTGTCCAGAAGGTGAACGCATGGGGCCACGTTTCCCTCAGGTGAGATCCCTATGTATCCGCGGCCGGCCTGACATCCGAGTTGTCGAATAGCTATCTTTGTTTTCAGCCAGTTTTTCTGGAACACACGTGAAGCCGCAAAAAAAGGCGTGAAGCTTATGTAACTCAGCCACGTCTCTCTGAGCACGGGGTGGATAACCGACTCCATATCTTCTCGATCGAACATCAAGTCGCGAAAGTTGGCGCCGCGTCCCCGTGGAACCATCGGGGATCGAAGCACGGGAGTGCCATCGGCGGTGATATGCTCGAATGTGTCGCGGAGTTGAGGAAGGTTGTGTTTTGTGATGGTTACCACGAAGAAGTGGGGGACGTCCATTTCTTTGCACAGTGCCTTCAGAGCATCCGGGTCCGTCCCCTCGCGGACAATGGTTGACTCGGGGGGCGTGATCGAGTCCAGGGAAAAAACAAAAGTGACGCGTTCGTCGGTCGCCTTTTTAATGTCTTTAATCCGTGTCTTGTCCAGGAGGGTCCCGTTCGTGTTTATGAACGACCACTGTCCGACACTTGCATTGTAAGCCAGGAGGTCATGCGCGTCCTCCCGCATCAGGAATTCTCCTCCCGAGAACGCGATGGCCGCTCTGGAGGAATACTTGTTGACTTCATCGATGACCAAGTGTTTCGCCTCATCCGTTGTGAGTTCAACAGAGGCGACATCAGGCCCCGATGCAGTCATGCAGTAGGGACAGGAAAGATTACATCGTCTGGTGGTTTCGAAGTAGCAGAGAAAGAAGTTTGAAATCATACCATACTGTGCTTATGAACGGACAAATCGCAATACGGCGCGGCAAAAAAATGAGACAACGGACCGTCCGAAAACCGGGGGGGGGTGACAAAAGTCCCGCGAATCGGCTCACTAAGTGTGCTGTCGAGGACACATAACGTCGCGCAGTCCCACTGTCAACAAAAGTTTGACTTTGGCCTTATGTGAATGATCTTGAAGACATGAGTACTTGGTTCTGAATGTTCAACGATTCAGACGAATCATGAGACCTACATTGCGAGCGGACCTCCATTGCCATATCTTCCCCGAGAGTGTGTTATGAACAACCAAACGGATTCATCAAGACAACCTCCACCGGCGCTTTCCGCTCGTGATCGCGAGCGTGGTCAGAAGCGCTTTCGTTTGTTCATGATGATGAACACCATTCCCGTCGCGTGTCTCTTGGAGAACGTCATCATCCTGTATGCCATCAGGAATCGCTTAAGCGACCCGCTGGTGGCCATCATGGCATCCTTTCTTCACTTGACGATGCCGTTTATCGTTCTCGGTAAGCGTTTAGTTGCCCGTCTGGGATTGGCGCGGACTTGGGGATTGTGCTGGGCGGTGCGCTACATGTTTGCGGCCAGCGTGATTTTTGCTCCTTTTTTCTCGGAGTCCTTCGTGCCTTGGCTGGTACCGTTCATCCTGATGGCCGGTTACCTGGGGTTGATGGTCTTTCGCAGTATCGGTACGGTCGCCACGCAGCCGCTGGTGGGTGAAATCACCACGGATCGCGATCGCGGTCGCTTCATTTCCCATTATGCCATGCTGACGGCTATAATCTACCTTGTCGCGATGGTTGGCATTATCTGGGCCTTGCGGCGATGGGACCGGATGGGGACGTACCACCTTATCATTGCCATTGGCTGCGTTGTGGGGTTTGTCAGCGCGTACGTTTTGACAACCATCCCCGAGTCCGCCGGGCCGCGTCAGTCGGCACGTCAACCTATTCGTAAGAGTCTGCGCAAGGTTTTCAAACACAAGCCATATGCGAATCTGCTGGTAGCCTGGTGCGCGGGGTTTATCAGTTTCGCGGTTATCATTCCCTTTGCCATCATGGCGGTGAAAAACGGTTACGGTACCTCGGACTACGAGGCGTTGACGTACTCCGCCCTTATTCTAGTCGGCAGTATCATCGCGGCCTTTGTCAACGGTGTTATCGCCGACCACGTTGGTCCGCGTCCGCTGGTTATCCTGTATTTTGCCGGTTTTTTTGCCGTGTGTTTGATCTGGGCGTTTGCTCCTGCAACCCTGATCCCTCTGCTGGTCGGCACGTCGTTTTTTGTGGCCGGCTTCTGCAAGCAGGGTTTGATCGTTGGGCTGGGGCATTATTTTCTTTCACTTGTGTCCCAGGATGATCGGGTAGGGGTTGGGCTTTTCACGCGGATGTTTTCGGGTGCGGCGGCGGGGTTGGCGGGGGCTGTTGTGGGTGCCGGTTTGCTGCGGGTGCTGCCCCTCATGGCCCTGTCGGACCTCGATGTGTACCGGTTATACTTCCGCATCATTGCCGTACTTCTCATTCCTCTGCTTATGTCTCTGTGGAAATTACCGCGGCTGAAGGAATGGTCGATTCGGAATGTTCTGGGATTGTTTCTGTCGCCGCGAGATCTGCGGGCAATGATTGCGCTTAACCGGGTCCGGGGAACGGAGAATTACAGTGACGATCTCAATCACGTGCAACGGCTGAGTGATATTGCGTCGAACGTTTCGGAAAGTGCCGTTCTGGAATATCTGCAGTCCGCGCATCTGTCGATACGGTCGCGTGCACTGCGCGCACTGGCTCGGCAGGATTATCTGAGCCCGCAAGCCCGGGATGCGTTGCGTGCCGAATTGTGGAATGGCGAATTCACCACGGCGTGGATTGCCGCTGAAACACTGGGGGAGAAGCGGATAAAAGAAGCGGTTCCCGACCTCCGGGCCGCACTGGATTCGGACGACTTCTTCCTGAAAGGCAAGGCCATGCAGGCTCTGGTTCAACTGAAAGACCAAGCGTCGTTCGACCGTATTGTCGCGGAATTTGAAGCCACCGACAATCCTCGGCTGGTGATCTACGGAGCGCATGCCATGGGATTGATGGGAAACCCGGCGCATATCCCTGTACTGCTGAAAAAGGCAGTGACCGCGGCGTTGCCGGCGCCGGTATGCGATGAAGTTCTTTCCGCCGCGGCCGGGCTGGTGGGACAAGGTGAGACCATGTATCGGTTGCTTAAACAATGGCGGACCGACCGGGAAGGGCTCTTGTCGTTGCTCATGGAGATGGTACCGCGGTTGGGGCGGATTGAGCATTGGGATACGATATTGCAGGCAGATTCCGAGGCGCAACAACTGGAGGCATTCAACGCATTCTGTGAAAGCAATCGGAGAAGCGATATAACCCTTTGCCGTACCGATATTGCCAGTTTCGCGTTACAGGCCCGAAGAAACGGTGTCCTGGAGAAAATTTTTCTGTGCTGCTGTCTCTTACTGTTGTCAAAACCAGCGTCGCCGGCGTCCGACGATTTTTTGCAGATTTTATGAGTTGCCCGCGGAAAGAAGGAACGAATATGAATCATCAACGAACAGCGACGATTGCCCTGCTTGCCGATCCTCACTATGGGGTCCAGTTACCCATTGCGGAGCGGCGCGGGGAAATCGCGGACATTCTTCTGAAACGGGCCGTGTCCCGTCTAAACCGTCTGATTCGTCCGGACGCAACGCTGGTTTTGGGGGACGTACTGGATAATGGAGCGGCGACCGATGCCCGCGAACGTCTGACATCAATGCGCGATATACTCGACCGTTTGGACGCACCGTACATTGCGATTCCGGGAAACCACGATAGCGATCCCGAGGCGTTCTATCGTGTATTCACGCGTCCCGAACTATTCGAGGACATCAACGGCATTCGTTTTGTCCCATTTGTTGACCCCGAAGAACCGGGATTCAATGCGCGACGCACAAAGGCGGATATCGACCGTTTTCGCGCGGCTCGGGCCGGCTATGAGGGACCCATTGTGGCGCTGCAGCATACATGTCTGTTTCCGCCGGGCAGTACGGAGGCGCCGTACAATTACACGAATGCTCCCGAGATTATCGCAACGATGAAAGAAGAGAACGTCATGCTTTCGGTTAGCGGGCATTATCATCGGGGCGCGGAAACCGTGAGAGACGGCGATGTCACGTTCGTTCATGCGCCGGCGTTGTGCGAAACACCGTTCCCGTTTCTGGTGGTAACTCTTCGGGAGGGGATGGTCACCGTGGAGCGCCATGAGCTTGCCATGCCGTCGGCACTGGGACTGTTTGACGGCCATGTACACACTCACTTGGCGTACTGCAACGACAACATGACGGTTGAACAAGCGATCGATCTGGCTGGTGCGTTCGGGTTGTCCGGTGTTGCCTTTACCGAGCATTCGGGACATCTCTATTTTGACCGCGAACGCTATTGGAGCGGTTCCTGGTTTGAAGAGGGGATCCGGGCCGCTCGACCGGCAGACAGTCGTATGGCGAATTACTTGGCTATGAAGCAAGCAAATGAGAACGAAAGGGTCCGTTTCGGGCTTGAGGCGGATTGCGACCGCCAAGGGAACCCTGTTCTTGCTTGCGTTGACCGCACCCGCTTTGATTACAGGATCGGGGCAATCCACCACTTCCCTCCGCTGGGGACCAAGACGCCACCCGACAGAACAGCGAACGACACTTTTCTCGGTCTGGTCGAAAAGATGCTCGCCAGCGGTATCGATGTGTTAGCCCATCCGTTTCGAATCTACAGACGAAACGGGTGGGCTGCGCCACACGAACTTTTTCGCCCCACCGCGGAATTACTGCGAAAGTATCAGGTCGCCGCGGAAATCAACTTTCACACGAATGAACCGCCGGTCGAATTTGTGCGAACCTGTCTGGAGTTGGGAGTGAAGTTTTCTTTCGGCAGTGACGCGCACGCCCTTTATGAGATTGGAGATTTTGCGTACCAAATGGCCTTACTCAAGGAAGCGGGGTTTGACGGCGATCCCGCGGATGTTGTGATTACACGGCCGTAGATGCCTTGCGGTTTTGCGCGGAGTCATGTTACGGGATACTCGCCGACACTTCAATGCTTGTGATGGTGCTGGCGATGTTTGTAGGGGCCCCGGCATTGCATGACAGCGTTGCTTTCACCCACAGCGAGTCGCCCGAGTTCACCGACTCGTGACCTGGCGGAGTTACCTGAAGCGTTTCGCTTTTCGCCTTGGGATCGCTGGAGGCTGCTTCCGTCCACTCCGCGCCGTCAGGCGAGACCGCCAGCTTGACGGATCCGCCCAGTGCCTTCGTGGCTCGCACGCTCAGGCAGACTTGTACATCCGCCAGGGACTGCATTGGCGTAATACGGAACACGACGGGGACGTGCACCGCGTAACCTTTTATCCCTCTTACGGCAAACCCGCTGTCTCGCAATCGCTTTGCCGATTCGTCAAGCCGATAGAAGATTTTTATATAGGGATTGTCATAGGGGCGTTCCAGTTCGTGCTCGCCTGTCGCAGTGCTGACATCTTTCAGCGACGTTTGCCACGTTACCCGACGGCGGTCCTGCTCGTCCAACGCAACGCTGACCTGGACCTTCGGGGACGAATGTGCCCAGGCAAACTTTGCGGGCGTCAGTTCCCGAAAACCGATCTCCTCGGCGGGCAGATAATCGAATTCCGAGACGATCGCTTCAAGTTCTTTAAACCAGCGTCTGACCACAGGATCGACGGCGTGCCATCCCCAGCGAATGCCTGCCACTTTCTTGCCTTCCTTCACGACCCCCTTTTGCGTGCAGAAGTAAGCGACGGGGATGTTGTACCCGCGGCAGATCCGCAATTGTTCGTCGAAGACCTCCCGCCCAGCATTGTTCCACCAGTTTTCCTCTGAATAACCCGCTTTGTTATAAAAGATCCATTCCGGTGAGGCCCACGCAATGTGCAGCAACGGCTTCCCTGTTTCCCGAAAGCGGATCAGCTTTTTCTCGAACTGCGCGCCGCGAATGCCATACAGATCCATCACCCAGCCGTCAGCGGGTAGTGCAACCCAGCCGCCGGTTGCGTTTACATCGGGAGCAACCATGGGCGTCCACCATTGATAAACAGGCAAGGAGGGCCAGCGTTTTTTGCACCAGTGGTAAAGCTTGGACAGCGTTGCCGCGTTGCCATGCCAATAGACATTTTCTTCGTCCAGGGTAATGGCGTACAGCCAGTCGGGACTCAAATCCTCAAACACCTTTTCCAGTCGTTCCTGGCATGCTTCCAGATCGAGGCTTGCATGCAGTCCGCCGGGAAGCTTGACGCGAAGAACGACTTTCCGGTTATTCCGCGCCATCTCCTTGAGCATGTCGACGGTGTCCGGTGTCGGCTGGTTCATGTTGCACTGCATGATGTAGAAATCCCAGGGGATATCGCGTCTGGATGCGCGTTTCCGGGAAAGCATGTTGGTGACACCGTCCTCGGCCGGTTGTCGCCCGTGGACAAACTGCACATTACAGTACAGACCGCTGTCTCGGAAGGTGAGGGGGGTACGGTCGACCTGAATGCCGTCGTTCGAAGTGTCTGCCGTACACAACGGCGCGGTCAGCATGCTTGCGAGAGTCAACCAAACGTAGGACTGTCGATTCATTGTTTATGCCTTTCTGCAGGGAGGGTTTGTCAAAACGTTTTACGTATACCATATTCCGTGAGAAAAAGCCTTTAAAAAGGCCAGTAAGTGATTGAGAACCTGTTGGGCTGCAATATATTATGCAGTATTTAACGAAGCATAAAAATGCTAACCCAACAGGTGAAATGATGTACAAGATACAACA
>JAIPIM010000079.1 GCA_021734725.1 Minisyncoccota bacterium
GGTTGTGGATCTCGCGATGGAGGTGATAGACCGTCTTTTGTTGGGAAGCTCAGGAGCACCACTCTACAAGGCGCTGGTGGAGTCTCGGCTTGGCAGTGATCTTACGGCATCGGGTTACAACAACGGTATGCTGCAGACAACATTTCACGTTGGGTTGAAAGGCGTCCGCTGTGAAAATAAGCAGGCAGTATGCGATCTTATTGACAGCGTTTTGCACGATGTTATTGACTCCGGTTTTTCAGAAGAACAGGTTCGAACGGCGTTTCACCAATTGCAGTATTCACATCGTGAGATCCAATCACGGTTTCCACTGCGGTTGATGTCCTGGGTATATAATGCCTGGTTGTATGAATGTGACCCTCTAACCTATATACGCACCGGGGAATACTTGGACTCTTTGCAGGCAGACTACCGGCAGGATAAGGATCTCTTCTGTCGGCTGATCCGACAGCGTTTTCTGGAGAATCCGCACCGCCTGGAACTCACCTTTCATCCAGATCCTCAACTGGAGGCCGTGCGTGCCGAGCAGGAAGCGCGCGAACTTCAGGTATTGCGTGAACAAATGACGCCCGAGGATCTCGAGCGGATACAACGGGAGGCGCGGGAGCTCGTCGAACACCAAAGTACGCCGAATTCACCTGAAAATATTGACAGCCTGCCGCAACTCCACATCTCGGATGTGCCCGAAATCCCCCAACCCCTGCCCTGTCAGGTGGACACTCTGGGGGAAGAACTCCTGTTTGTACGTTCTGAGATTCCGTCCAATGGAGTGAATTACCTGTATTTAGCATTCAATTTGGCTGGTTTGCCTGACGAGCTGATCGACTATGTACCTGTCTTCTGCCAATTGCTGACGCGTGTGGGCGCGGCAGGGCATTCCTATGCGGATATTGCTCAGAAGATCGCTGGAAACACAGGCGGGCTTAAAGCCGAAACCGTTATTGGCGCTGATGCCCTGGATCCCGGGCGACTCCTGTGGTATCTGACGATAAGCACCAAAGCACTGACCACGACGTACACGGAAGCATTGCATATTATACGTGACTTGCTTTTTGAGCTTGATCTTACGGATACGGCGCGGATCCGGGACGTGCTCAGGCAAACGCGCGAGCGCTGCATCAGTGACATTATTCCTGCGGGGCACCGATTCGCTGCCCGGCATGCAGCACGGACGTTGTCTCCAGCCGGTGCACTTGGCGAACGTTGGAGCGGGCTTCCGCAGGTCCGCTTGATTGTCAAGCTTGCTGACCACAATGAATACATGATGGATCATCTTCGCGATAAGCTCGAACGGATACGAAAATGTCTGCTTAATCGACGGCGGATAAAGGTGTCTTTTACCGGAGATCTTCCGCTGGAGCACAAAACCAAAGAGTGGGTTCAGCAATTGGCACATGATATGGCAGACGAAGCCATCCCCGAAGGTGTTCCGGCGATTGACAGTGGCGGAGCCAGCCCACTGAATGAAGGCCTTGCGCTTATGGCCGATGTAGCCTACTGTGCGAGGTGTTTTCCTGCCCCGCACGCTTCGCAGCCGGATGCGCCCTGCGTACACCTGCTGAGTCACCTCCTTTCGTTCGATTATCTGTGGGAGGAGGTACGAATCAAAGGGGGGGCTTAGGGGGGAATGTGCTCGTATCAGTCAGGTGCCGGTATTTTTGAACTTATGTCCTATCGCGATCCAAATATTGTCCGGACTCTCGACGTCTTTACAAAGCTCAGAGATTACTTAGCTCACAAACAATGGTCGCATAAAGATATTGAGCGTGGCATTATCGGCTGTGCCCGAAACGACGAAGTCCCTCTTCGTCCGGGATGGGCTACTCCCGCGGCCCTGTGGCGTTTCCTCGGACGGCTAACGGAGGACATTCGTTGTGAGCGGCGTCAAAAGCTCATATCTCTCACACCGGCTGATGTCAGCGAAGCCGCCGACCGTTTGTTTGAGGGAACCGCCGATGTGTCGGCTGCGAAGACGTGTGTGCTCTCGAGCAGGCAGAAACTTGAAAAGGCAAATGCTGAATTGGGGGGGGCTCTTACGTTGGAGGACGTGGTTCCCGGCACACCAGGTGCGGATTCCGCAGATGCGAAGTAGTTGATTTGTGGCCCTTAGAGGGGCTTACGGAAGGGGGCGTACGGACGCTGCATCAGTTTGATTGCGTGGCATCGCGAATTTCGTCGCGCAAGCGTGCAGCCTCTTCGTATCGCTCTTCCTGAATGGCTTTTTCCAGGCGTGTTTTGAGCTCTGTGAGGTAGTCTTCCACCGGAGGTTCTTCAGGGGGCTCGTCTTCTCCGTGCGTCTGCTCTTCGAGAACCACTCCCGCCTCATCCATCACATTAGGCGCGACGAAAACGGGTGCATTGTAGCGAAGTGCCAAGGCAATCCCGTCACTGGGGCGCGAATCAACTGTAAGTGTGTTGCTCTCAAAGGCAACAATTAATGTCCCATAGAATGTTCCGTCCTGCAGATCGTTGATGACTACTCGTTCAAGGCGTGCCTCGAGTATGTCCAGCATGTTTTTCATCAAGTCATGGGTCAAGGGACGCGGCGGTTTAACGCCGTTAAGCATAAGTGCTATAGCCTGCGCTTCTTGTGCGCCAATGAAAATAGGCAATGTCCGTTCGTCGTCGTTGCTTTTCAGAAAGACAACAAACCCGACATTGGAAATGGAAAGGTTGGTGACTTTAACTGGTATCATGACAGCACGTTCCTTATCCCCAACGAAACGATCAAGGCCGTATTCCCCGCCTGAATCGTCGCCGTCTTCTTGCCGATTGCCGTACGCAAAACAGTCCTTTAGTATAGTACATCAATTGCAGTAGGCGCAAGCCACGAAGGGAATCACCATCAACGAAAAAAAATCAGTTATATTCGTCAGTTGAGTTGTATCTTCATGGACATGCTCTTATCATAATTAATCAGACACAGCACCAACAAGCGAGTTGCAGGAATAAATGTGGAAGCAGGGCTGTCTAACATTCTGATTTTGGGTTCTGGACTCAGCGGTTGTGCCGCGGCGGAATTAGCGGTTCAGGAAGGTCATCAGGTGACGATGTTGGACGAGGCTGATGAACCCGCGTGCCCCGACCGAGTGCAGAGTCTCCTCGCCCGCGAGGTCGAGGTTTACCTGGGGTGGAACCAGACTACGTGGAAGGATCGCGTAGATACTGTAATCATAAGCCCGGGTATACCGCCGGAAAGCCGATTGGCGAAGGTGGCGCGTTCCTTGCCATGCCCTACTATCAGTGAACTGGAATTCGGTTTTCGCCATTGTTCCTGTCCGGTACTTGCAGTGACGGGAACCAATGGCAAATCAACCACTGTTGAACTTGTCACACACTGCCTGAATTATATCGGGCGGCCGGCCGTTTCGGCGGGGAACATTGGTGTACCTCTTTGCGATGCCGTGCGGAAATCTGGCGAAGCGGATTTTATGAGCGTGGAAGTAAGTTCGTTCCAACTGGAGCGCGTTGAGCTCTTTGCCCCTTTAGTTGCCGCTCTGCTCAACCTGACACCCGACCATTTGGACAGATATCCCGACACGGAGCACTACTTTGCCGCAAAGATGCGATTGTTTTCCAATATGAAGCGACAGGAGAAGATTGTTCTCAGGCATGATTTGTTGGAGTCCCCAGTCGTCCTGGGAGCGTTGCCGCCAGGTGGTCGGCCTATCACATTCGCCGCACGAAATGCGGCGTATGCCAATTTATTTATGAATGACGACGGCGTCCTTTGCTGGCGTCACAAGGGACACGTAACAGATCTTCTGGAGTACAGTGATGTGCGCTTGCGTGGTAGGCATAACGTTGAAAACATTCTCGCCGCCATGGCGATTTGTTGGGCCGGCGGTATTGAACCGTTGGAGGTCGCTGGTGCCGTGAAAACGTTTGCACCCTATCCTCATCGACTGGAGTTGGTGGCTGTGCGAGACGGCATTAAATGTATAAATGATTCGAAGGCAACGAATCCAGATGCGCTGGCGCGCGCGCTGGAGGCGGTGGGCGAGGATCGCTCGGGACGGATTCTTCTTATAGCCGGGGGGTTGGATAAAGGGGTGACATTTGGTGACTTGAACCCTTTGCTCCGCCGCTACGTTAAGGAAGTCTTTCTCATTGGTCAATGCCGTGAGAAGCTGGCCAAATGCTGGCGCGATAGTGTCCCCTGTAAAATGTTTGCCTCAATGACTGCGGCCGTGGATGCCGCACTGGAATCCGCCTGTTACGGTGATACAGTGTTGTTGTCACCCGGCTGTGCGAGTCAAGATATGTTTGAGAACTACGCTGCGCGTGGTGAATCTTTCACTGCACTGATAAAGAAGAACCTAGGAGAATGACGATGTGCACATTTGAGCGTTTTATCAGGACTGGCATATGTTTTGCGTTTGTGGCAATCGCAGCGGTTTCGATGACAGGTTGTAAGGGGTTCGGTAGTAAAGAACCGTTGTTAGGCGATCGTGGGGTTGTTCCCCCGCCGTACAGCAGCCCGGAGGATGCGGGAACAGGCGTGTCAGTGGCACCTCCTCCTTCGCGGAGTCTGGAACAGGTCGAGCTTCCGCCTTTGATGCCTCCCGAAGCCGGTGATGAAGAATTAACACCCCTTATGCCGGAGGAAACCACTGGTTTCGAGTTGCCGCCGGTCCCTGATGAAGCGCTTGAAACGTACACCGTGAAGAAAGGCGATACGCTGTGGGATATCGCGCGCCTGTACGGTATCAGTCACCAAGAGCTGGCAGCTTACAATGATATGTCGCTTGACGATGTTCTGAAGGTGGGACAAACTCTGCGGATTCCGCCCGGCGGGACATTGGTGTCGCCTGAGGAACGTAGCGCGGAAGTCAGACAGCGTACTGCTGCGCCTGAACGAATACCAATCCCCGCGGGGCGCAAATACACCGTTGAAAAAGGTGACAACCTCTGGGTCATTGCTCGAAAGTTCGGCACCAGTGTAAAAAAGCTGAAGCAACTAAACGAATTGGATTCCGACGTGTTGCATATTGGCCAAGTGCTGGTTTTACCGAAATCCGCGGGGGCCTCGTCCGCGACGTCAGTGGCGGCTGGCGAGCCGGAAGAAGTGGTGGATGATGAAGATTTGGGAGAGCCAATGACCGTGGAAACCGTCGAAACCCTCGAAGCGGGAGGGGAGAAAACAACCGAGCAGGAGACTGTTCCTCCAACGGATGTGGCATTGCCCAATCTACTCGATCATACCGTCATGGAGGGGGACGACCTAAAAAACATCGCTGACATGTACGGCACAACCGTCGAAGCGATCAAAGAAGCGAATCCCACAATCAACAGTGACGATGATCTGATTCCGAACATGAAGATCCTCGTCCCATTGGAGTGATCGCCCTTTTTTTGGTAAGCGATGATGAAGGGTGAGGTGCGTTCAGGGAGAGTGTCGAGACGGAGCGACACTTGATGCGAAATAGGCAAACGGGGGTGAGATACCTTTCGCATAGGGTCTGCTTGGACGGCTTCCTTACACGATGTAAGAGAGGGGGAAACGGACAGGGAGAGCCTCTGCAGCCGTGATATCCCGCAATCCGTCGGGCCTAACTCAGGCTTTATTCGGGTTGCTCGTAATATTTTTCGAGACGCTTCGCAACATCGCGGTAATTGACGTCTTGAGAATACAATTCTTTAAAACGCTTAAGCGCCTCATCCGAATCGCCTTTCTTTTCCAGCGCGCATGCTAATTCGTAGAGCGCTTCCTTGTATTCTTGCGAGCTTAGGCGTTCAGGGTCTTCCAAGGCTCCCAGGTACTGTTCCACCGCCATATCGAAGAGCCCCTTGTTGACCAAGCATTTCCCCATGTACAGTTGAGCACGCTTGGCGTACCGCGGACTGCGTTGCGATTGCTGGAATTCCCGCATAGCGTCATCCCATCTGTCAAACTGGACGTACATTTGTCCCAGTTCAAAGCGGAACCGAGACTCGTTGGGATAATGCCGCACGCGGTCCTCGTAACGTCCAAGCAGGACCTCGTCCCGCTCCATCTCAACCTTTGCCAGCTGGTCTTGCAATGCCTGCTTCTTCTCTGGATTCTTTTGCATCTGCTCGTGCAATTGCGAAATTTGAAAGCCGTATTTATCGCGAAGCACATCGGTGATCGTGCTTTCCAATGCTGGATCCGCCGTACCTGTGACCTCCGGGATTTTACGATAAGCCTCGATTGCTTTGTCAAACTCATTGTTCTCGTGATAGAGAGTTGCCAATTTCGTATAATTACCGGCAGTGGGTTTCTGGTCTATCTCTTGGATCGTTTTCTCAATGAGATGTTCACGGGAGTCCACATCACGGGTTGCGATGCGCTCCTGTTGTTCCAATGTTTCCGCTTCTTCCCTGTCCCGAATGAGCTCACGGTACGACCCCGCTTCTTCCCAACGGGCCTCTCGCATGGCTGCGAGAGCTGTTGCATGCTTAAGTTCATTCTGCACTTCAAGATCGTCGGGGCTGAGGGCCCGGAGTTTCTGATACACTTGCAGACTCTTAATGTTTTCCCCCGCTTCTTTATAACTGGAGGCCAGCGACTTGAGGACTTGCTTGCTGTTGGGATGGAAACGGGCGGCAATCTCCATACAGTTGACCGCAATCATGGACAGTCCCGCGGCTTTTGCTGCCCGCGCCTGAAAGTGCAAGGTGCTGGTTAAGGTGGGGTCCTGCTGCAGCGCTTTCTCCCCAATGTCCAACGCTTTGCCAACGTTTCCCTTCTTGAGCTGCAGGGGACCCGACACGTAGATGCTCCAGGCAGTTTTGATTGACGCGACGATCTGGCGTACAATACTGGCTTTAAAGCCTATGCGCTCCAGTTGTGCTTGACGCAACGTAAGCCGACCATCGTTGAAGCCCGGCTCTGCCGCCAGCAGGTTCCGCAGAATGTCGCACGCATAGTCGTAATTGTGCTGCTGAATAGCCTTTTCGGCTCGTTCGTGCATACGTTGCAGGGAAGCTGCGAGCTGTCCCTTAGTTTTAACCGCTATATCCATGAACCACTGTCCCCGTACCTTATGAAATGAAACCAGACGTTGAATTCCCTGCCGTACAGCCGAGTCCTTTATGATCGATGATCTTATAAATAACCTAGTGCTTCGTTTTAAAAATAACAGTACGAAGGATCTGAGCTGTCCTGAGTGCAGGTTGCCTTTGGCAAGTACGATATCAATTAACGGTCTGCCAGCCGTTGGCTCATTCAGCCAAAAAACTCCCCTGACGTTTGAATCTCGCATACGGTTTTTTGCAATGCACCGTCACATGCGGTACTTTTGCGACATGGAAACGTCGCCCCCCCCCATCCAAGATGATACCATTGCGGCGATTGCCACGGCGGTTGGTGGTGCCATCGCCGTGATCCGCATATCGGGACCCGATGCACTAGACTATGGCCAAGCAGTCTGGCGTGGGGCTTGTCCTCTAGCCGCTTGTCAACCACGCCAGCTACAACTGGGATCGATTCTCGACGCCGACGGATACTCCCTGGATAAGTGTCTGGCGGTATATTTTCCCGCGCCCGCCAGTTACACCGGTGAGCACATGGTGGAATTACATTGCCACGGCGGCATTTACTCAGCCCGTGCCGTGCTCATGCGCGTTCTGGACGTCGGGGCGCGCGCCGCGGAACCGGGAGAATTCACGAAACGTGCCTTCCTGAATGGGAAAATGGACCTGACCCAGGCTGAAGCCGTGGCCGATATTATAAGTGCACACACTAAAATGGCACTGCATTTGGCTAATTGCCAGATGGACGGAGCCTTGGGGCAACGCATCAACGGTCTGTACGACCAGGTTTTGGATGTTCTTAGCGAGGCGGAATCACGTATGGACTTCCCGGAAGAAGACCTGGACTGGGTCGATTCTGCCGACCTTCAGCAACGGCTCACCGACAGCTTGAACGAGATCAACCGTCTCCTTGAGTTTCGTCGGGAAGGAGAGATCCTGCGACATGGGGTACGATTGGTTATTGCGGGTCACCCCAACGTCGGCAAATCAAGCCTCATGAATGCCATTCTCGGTCGCGACCGCGCCATTGTCACGCATCTGCCGGGAACGACCCGTGACACACTTGAGGAACTGGCGCACATTCGCGGGATACCGGTTCGCCTGATCGATACCGCAGGCATACGTGATGCTGAAAACATTATTGAACAATCCGGGATCGAACGCAGTTGGGCCAGCATTCGACAGGCCCAGGTTGTTGTCTGGGTTTTTGATGTGGGACGACCGTTTGACAAACAGATCTATCCCCCGCAACTGGAGGGGCCCCCTGTCGTTTTAGTCGGCAATAAAATCGATAAGCTTTCAGACACGCCGTCTGACGATGTGAATACGAGCGTAGGCAGGCCGGTGTACACGTGCGCTCTGAGCGGCGAGGGAATGGAGGCGCTGTATGATGCCATTGAGCGAGCGGTCTGGAATCGACCGCACGGGGAAGAACTGGACACCGCGGTCAGTGCGCGTCACGCACAACTGCTGGAGCTGACGCGACGGGGGATTGAGGATGCCTGCGAACACCTCCAGCACGACAGCTGGGAAGTTGTGGCCTTCAACCTGCGTGAGGCTCTGGACGCAATCGGGAGAATCAGCGGGCGAACGGTTGCGCCGGACATACTTGATACTATCTTTTCTCGCTTTTGTGTTGGGAAATAACGGCTTGGAGTAAGTCATCATGAATCTGAAAATTATGTTGGCCAGTTTCGCGCTCGTGTTTGTTGCTGAACTTGGAGACAAAACACAGCTCACGGCTCTGGCCTTTACCACGGCATCGCGCTCGCCCTGGATGGTGTTCGTCGGGACCTCTCTGGCTCTTGTGTGCACGACCGCATTGGCTGTCATATTCGGGGAACTGCTTTCTCGCGTTCTCCCTGTTAATGTCCTCCACATTGCGTCGGGTGTGATGTTCGTCCTCATGGGGCTTGTTTTGCTGGTCAATGTAGCGCGTAAAGCCGAGGTGCCCGTTGTGTCGGATGAAGCCGAGACACCCGAAACGTTCGTGGCTCCATCTCTGTCACGCAGCGCTCTTTTTTCTATGATCACCCGGCAGGCAACTGTCTTCGAGGACGAGATCATCGACTACTTGGATGCGGTGGCCGAGCAAGTGGCGGATCCGGTCGATAAGCGGACTGTTCTTGACGTGATTGGCGAGGATCAGCGCCACAAGGATTCGTTGTCTGTACTCAGGCGGAGACACGCTGACACCGTCGAAAGCATCGACGAGAATCTGTCCGTTACCGATCTTGAGGTTCTGAGAGAGCGCACGCCCGCGCCGGGGAACCTTCCGGCAATTGCGGATATTTCCGAGGTAAGCAGGTCGGAGGATCTTGCGCAGGTCCTCTGGGCGGCTGTAGCTTCTGAAGAGGCGCTCGCCGAGTTCTATCTGTCGCTGTCACGTATGGCGAAAATTCACGCCGTGCGCGATGCTTTCCGCCTGTTGGCGCGCGATGATCTTCGTCACGCGGAGACACTCTGCGATCTGGCTGAAAAGTATTCGCCTGCGGGAACCGTGTAAGCCGGGAGGATATGGATGACCCAGCATGAAGCATGGATGCGCAAGGCTCTTGCTCAGGCGCGTCGCGGCTGGGGTCGCACCAGTCCAAATCCGCTTGTCGGCGCCCTGGTGGTGCGAGAGGCGCAGCTTGTCGGTAAAGGATATCACGAGAGGGCCGGAGAGCCCCATGCGGAAGTCCATGCGTTGCGTGATGCCGGTGAAGCTGCGCGCGGCGCCACTCTCTACGTTACCCTTGAACCATGTTCCACCAGCGGGCGGACGCCTCCCTGTACCGAGGCCATTATAAACGCCGGTATCCGGCGTGTGGTAATCGGCTGCCGCGATCCGAATCCTGCACACGAAGGTCGGGCCATGCAACGTCTTCGCAATGCTGGTATCGAGGTGGTATGCAATGTTCTCAAAGCGTCATGTGCTGCGCTGAATGAAGCATTTTTCTGCTGGGTGCGGCACCACCGCCCTTTTGTGATTCTGAAACTGGCTATGACGCTCGACGGAAAGATTGCTACCGCCGCCGGAGAGTCAAAATGGATTACCGGTGATAAGGCTCGGGCTCACGTTCAACATTGGCGCCAATGGGCGGACGCCATTCTCGTTGGCGGGGAAACAATGAGGATGGACAACCCCAGCCTTACGGTGCGTACTCCAGCTGACTGGCCTTGTCAGCCGCGCAAACTCGTGTGGACACGTCGCAATGCAGTGGGTAATGACCTGAAGGTTTGCTCGGATCCGCAAAACATGCCGCGCTGCATTCGCCCCGAGTCCCCGCAAGCATGGCGGACATTCATGCGTACCCTGGGAGATGAGGAAATCACGGCATTGCTGGTCGAGGGCGGTGGTGAGCTGGCCGCCGCATGCTTGCGTGCACAAGTCGTCGACAAAGTGATGTTCTTTGTAGCTCCGAAGATTTTGGGCGGGCGCAACAGTCGGCCTGCGGTCGGGGGGGCGAATCCCCCGAGCTTGCGCGAGGCGGTTGGGCTTCACGAGATGCGCAGCCGGCGTATAGGTAAAGATTTGTTAATTACAGGATACCTCTCCAATGTTCACCGGCTTGATTGAAGATGTTGGCAGTCTTGTCGCACGCGAACGGCACGGCGATGCAGGAAAATTGCAGGTGCGGACCGACTTGCCAATACACGATATAGCGGAGGGCGACAGTATTGCCGTCAACGGCGCATGCCTTACTGTGGAGCTGCGGGACACCCGCAAAGGTGTCCTGGTATTTCATACGCTGGCCGAGACTCTGGATCGCACGAACCTCGGACATTTGCCGGACGGCGCCCCCGTCAACCTTGAGAGGGCTATGCGGCTCGACAGCCGATTGGGAGGGCACTTGGTCAGCGGTCACATCGATGCGACCGCCGGCATACTGGACGTTCATGATCGTGGCCGCGATATCGTTTTGGCTGTCACGCTTCCGGAAGCGCTTCAGCCTCTGGTTATTCCCAAAGGAAGCATTGCCATTGACGGTATTTCGCTGACCGTGGCAGAGCTCGGAGCGGATCGTCTTACGGTTCATATTATACCGCACACGTGGACGCACACGAACCTTGCCAGTGCTAAGAAGGGTGGGATCGTCAATGTGGAAGCAGATATGGTTGGGAAGTACATTCTGCGTCAACGTTCTTGTGCAGGCAACGCCGCTGTTCTAAGCATGCAGAATTTGCAGGATGCCGGCTTCACCATGTGAGACGGACAGGCGAGAAGACTGTGTCTGGGGGGTCGCAATACCCAATCACAGTATTCAACATCCGCTACCAAAGCTGCCGATCCAGCGTCCGATACTGGATGGCCTCGGTGATATGTTGCGGCTGAATCATTTCCGCGGCTTCCAGGTCCGCGATTGTCCGTGCTACACGGAGGATCCGGTCGTATGCTCGTGCGCTTAGGTTGATATCGTTAATGGCAAGTTTCAGCAGCGCTTTGCTGTCCTCCCCGAGTTGACAGTGAATGTCTATGGCTGATGGTCCCATGTTTGCGTTACTTCCCGTGCCATTCTGCTCATACCGTTGTTTTTGGATATCTCGAGCTCTCGATACGCGCTTGCGGATTTCGGCACTCGACTCACCTTTTGGTCGTCCCATTAATTCGTTGTCGCTAATGGGCGCTACTTCGACATGTATATCAATGCGGTCCAGGAGGGGGCCGGAGATCTTCGAGCGGTAGCGCTGAATCTGTCCGTAGCTGCAGCGGCACTGGCGTTGAACGCTGCCGTAATGTCCACACGGGCAGGGATTCATGGCTGCCACCAGCATGAAGTCCGCTGGAAAACAGAACGAGCCCGTGGCTCTTGAGATTGTTACCTCGCCGCTTTCCAGGGGCTGTCGGAGTACTTCGAGGACGTTCCTCTTGAATTCCGGCAGCTCATCCAGGAAGAGCACTCCGTTGTGTGCCAGGCTGATCTCACCGGGCCGCGGCATGGACTGACCGCCAAGAAGGCCCGCGTCACTAACTGTGTGGTGGGGGCCCCGGAACGGGCGCTGAAGAAGCAGGGGCTCATCCGATGGAAGGGTGCCGGCGATACTGTGTATTTTGGTGACGTCAAGCCCCTCGTGCAGAGTCAGCGGTGGCAAGATGGAGGGCAGTCGCCGAGCCAGCATTGTTTTCCCCGTGCCCGGTGGTCCGATCAAAAGGATATTGTGTCCACCAGCCGCGGCGATTTCCATGGCGCGCTTTGCGGTTTCCTGACCTTTGACCTCACCGAAATCGGGGGCAGCCTGACACAACGAGGCATAAAGGCCGGTGATGTCGACTCTGGTAGGCGACAACTCTGTATCGCCGCGAAAGAAATCCACTGCCTCAGCCAGGTGACGAATCCCGTACACATCAACACCTTGTGCAACACCGGCCTCGTCGGCATTTTCGGCTGGGACAAGCACGCTTTGGAAGCCTTGACTGCAGGCGTGCATGGCCATGGGAAGTGCCCCATGGATGGGACGAACGGAGCCATCCAGTGCCAGCTCCCCGACGATCATTGCCCGTTCCAGTGTTTGACGATCAAATCCGTTTGTGGCGGCAATCATTCCGAGGGCAATGGGAAGGTCAAACGCGGAACCCGCTTTTTTAACGTCGGCCGGCGCCAGATTCACGGTTGTACGTCCTTTGGGCGGGAAATAGCCGCTGCATGCCATGGCGGACCACACCCGTTCTTTGCTCTCACGCACAGCGGTGTCCGGCATTCCCACCACGTTAATGACAGTGTCATTACCTGCACCCGTAGCATTTACTTCCACCTCAACGGTAAAGCTGTCCACTCCGTGGATCGCCGAACTCCATGTACGTGCAAGCATTGCAATTCTCCCTTTCGTTACGTATTCCGTTCGCGCGGGGTCTGAACAGGCCCCTTTTTAATGGCTAATTAAAAATAGCATTAAAGGGGTAGATTTCAAAGCGAAGATTGTATAGATTGATAATGTTAACGTGTGGCGTGCCTGCCGGGGCATAGTCGATTGTATTCCGTAAACCTATAATGCAGGCACGTCGTTTTTGGACATGAAACTTGCCGCAGATGCGCTACGTTACTCTCGTTATGTCTTCGGCGATTCGTCGGTCTGTCGAAGCAGTGAATCTTGGCGGCAACAGAACCCGGGGCGCGGGATGGCTTCAATGAAGAAAATCACAGAGCTGGAGAGCGCAATATCGGCAGTGGACCGGGAATTGCTGGAAATCCTGAAACGGCGTTTCGGGATGGCGCGTCAGTTGGCGGATCTGAAGCGCGGAAGCGGCCAGTCCCCCGATCATCTTGATCGCCTGGGAC
>JAIPIM010000080.1 GCA_021734725.1 Minisyncoccota bacterium
GAGAAAAAACTGTGGTAAAAATGCTGTTTAACATAACATCTACGCTCCTCACATAGCTTTCTCTTTTGGCGCCGCTTCCTTCGTGGTTTCCGGGATGCTCGCGGGAAGCAACACTCGGTCACCCTCCTGTATCTGCGCGTCGGATTTCGGCATTGGAAGGATTTCCGCAACCGATATCTTGGGCGTAACCCTCGTCACCAGTAACCTGGCAACGAATGCTCCGTCCCGCGCGGCCAACAACTCGATATTCTCACGAATCTGCCGTCTTCCAAGATTCAGAATGGCAAACTTCCATTCATGGTTCACATGAACAACTTTTCCGCCCGCCAAATCGTACGTCGGCTGCCCAACGTCCCCTCCGGTTTCATCGTCCGGTCCCGTGCCGGAAGGCGCCAGGCCTGTAAGTTGCTTTCTCAAGCGATCGCGTTCTTTGGTAACTTGTTCCAAGTCAGCCAATGCCTCATCAAGTTCCGTACGGGCCTGTTGCAATTGCTGCTCCATGGCCGCCGCAGCCACAAGGCGATCGTTGAGATCCGAAAAATCGTTGCTCAGAGCTGACAGTGCCTGGTTATATGTCTGCGGATCCTTCACCGACTCGGCGGTGGTACTCCAATCCCAAGCGGCGATATCGTTCATGGCCTCGGCAATTGTGGCCATGTAATCCTGGGCGCGAGTATTAAGGCTCACAATCGCGTCATTAAATTTTTCCAATTCTCCGCCATGGTTGAATCCTTTGAGGATTGTTTCGCCATCGGCATTGATATCTTCATTCCTTTCCCGTATATTCGCTTCGTCGATGGTTATTCCCGCCACCGTCCCTGTGTTCACAATGGTCCGAATCATGTCTTCGCTGCGTTCGTGAACGGCTTTTCCGAGGCGCACCACTTTTTGAGTCGCGTCCTGATACACATCGGCATTCGACAGGTCGCGCAAGTCGGCAACGTCAAGTGCATCAACAGGCAATTGCAGGTCAAACCCAACCTGGGCCAGGTTTTCGGTCAGGTAATTGCGCTGTTCAGCGAGTTGTTCGGACAACTCTTCGGCTTCTCCCAATGTCCTCTTGTATGCCTGCGGATCTTCCAAGTATTTCTGCCAACTAAGCATTCCACTCTCGGGCAACCCCTCGACCGGATCCGCCGCGCCAAACGTAACTTCTTTGTCATAGTCCGTGTTGCTGTCTTCATCCATCCATCTCACCATCGACACCACTGTCTCGGCCAGAACCGACGCGCGATCGCGAAAGGCGTTGCGATGCTGGAATAGAAGAAAACTCATAACTGCAGCGCCCACAGCCAAGATCGCGATGAGAACAATGAGCACTCGGTTGAATGTTGCCATGATGGCCTCCGCTTAGTTATTTACTGGCTGACTGTCTCGCAATCGCAGGTCGTGCAACATGGGCAATTCTTTGCCCCAAAACTATTGCACGCGTGATTACACGGTCCCTCACAGTCAATGATTAAACTCGTTCAGGAATTTAAAACCGGAATTCCTAAGTTGCAAACTTTCCGATCTGCTTTTTACAACGCGGCCACCAGGTCCATAAGAAACTGTTGATACCAGTTGGCCATCTCCGGCCCCATAAAGAGCCATATTGTGGCGGCGAGCGCCAGAAAGGGTCCGTAGGGTATAACGGCCTCGTGAGCTTGACGCCAAAAAAAATAACGCCCGACACCGGCCAGGCAACCGCAAAGAGCGGACACCGCAACCACGAACATGATGGCCTGGTAGCCCAAGAAGACACCAATCATGGCCAACAACTTGACGTCGCCCATTCCCATAACTTCTTGAGGAACATGCCATTCACTGGCGCGTGCATGGAGGGCTTTCAGGTCGGAACGCAACAGCTCTCTGCGGCCAACCGCAACGTGGTTTGGAGTTACGGCCAATTGTACCGGTCCGTCGATGTGGGCGTCCTCCGTTTCCTCAGTCCCGGGGCTGCGCACAGACACCCGGACCTTATCGACACGCGCGGTGAAACGGGCGGACGACCGCCATAAAATCTCATTCCAGGGCTGTTCACGGTCTTCTCCGATGCGTACCGTTTCGGCATCCATCCTCAGCGCGGCCGGGCGCTCCGGCACATATTGCCGGGAACCCCAAATACGCTTGCCGATCGTTGCAACAAGCCATAGCAGCACCCAGCCCGCGGCAAGCCCGAGGCAGGCATCGAGCAGCGCGATCCCGCGGAGGTACGTCTGCATTCCCTCCGGCAACCATTTGTAGTACCGCCAAGGCAGCTCGACCGTTGTGCCCAAACCTTTTTCAAGACCCGCAATCCGCGCACGACTGGCAGGCAAGAGAACAGCCAGACCAAGACCAATTGCACAACCCGTGTAGGTAATCTGGTTCGGAATAATCGAATGCCGCAGGTCTATAAGAGCCACTGCCAGCAGCGCGCTGACCAAAAACAGCCAGCCCGGCAAAACACTCGCGGGAAGTGGATGTGCCGAAAAGCGCCACCATACGAGCAGAAACAGGCATGCAGTCGCCAGCTCGACGAGTACATAGCGGACAGCTATGGGCTGTCCACAATGCCGACAACGACCGCGCAGGACAAGCCAACTCAAGACGGGGATGTTCTCCCACGGCTTGATCTGTGTACCGCATTTGGGACAATGACTGGGTGGACGAACCAGCGATTCCCCCCGGGGCAACCGCCACACGACCACATTCAGGAAGCTGCCGATGCACGCACCCAAAACGACCATAACGACCGCGCACATCGGTCCGGCGGCAATCAGAATGTCCCGCGGCGTCACGGGTGTGTCCCATGAGTTCATTGTTGCAAGGCCTCCTCCAGTGCCCGTCGCATAGCCTCAATCGGCGCGGGCAGTCCAGTCCAGATCGTAAAGCTTCTGGCCCCCTGATGCAGCAACATGCCACGACCGTCCGCCGTACGGCATCCACGAGACGCTGTTTCCCGCAGGAAAGGTGTCTCCCGATAAATCATATCCATGACCGCAATATCCGGGGGGATAATGTCGGGAGGCAACGGCAACGGATCGCCCTCGGCAAGCCCTAAAGATGTTGCCTGTATCAGTGCCTGACAACGTGTAAGCACCTTACCGATACGTTCCTTTTCATGCAACCCCAGGATGAGCGTTTCACACTCCGGTGCCGTCCGTTGAATAATCGCGGCGACCTCTTCCGCTTTCGCGACCGTTCGGTTGGCGATCGCCACCGTACGGGCCCCCTGCACGGCAAAGTAAATGGTGGCCGCGCGGGCTGCTCCTCCGCACCCGCAAAAGAAAAAGCGTCCGCCCTCAATGTCGACGGAAAAGTGTTCCAATATGGCAGTGGCCAGGCCGTATCCATCCGTCGAATACCCACACAACCGCCCATCCCGGTTCAAGACCGTATTCGCGCTGGCCGCGCGTCGGGCGCCGGGATCGAGTTCGTCCACATACTGGAGGATCGCCTGCTTGTGCGGGACGGTTACATTCCATCCTGCGTATCCCTCTTCGCGCAATCGGGCTACGGCAGTGCCCAGCACATCAGGCGCCACGGCAAGCCGTTCATAAGAGGCCTGAAGACCCGCTGCATCGAACGCGGCCTGCTGCATCGCCGGCGACACTGAATGCTTGACCGGCCAACCAATTACGGCGTACTTCGCTTTAGTCATGCTGTTTTCCCGGCGTTCCATTCTTTGAGGTGTTTCACAATCCGTTGCACATCGTCATCTGAAAGCCCTGGGTGCATCGGCAGGCTGAGAATTTCTTTGCATACCTGCTCGGTCACCGGCAACTGCCGACCGACCGTCAGGTCGCGTCCTTTGTACGCAGGTTGCAGATGTACGGGGACAGGGTAGTGAACGAGGGTTCCGATGCCCTGTGCATTCAAATATTCACGCAGTTCATCTCGACGGGTTGTCCGGATGACATATTGGTGATACACATGCGCGATCCCAGGTGCGGCGTCTGGGACCCGATACGCAGAGGAAGCCAGTGCGCGGGAGTACTGCCGCGCGATTTCCCGGCGACGCTCGTTAAACGCGTCGAGCTTCAGCAATTTTACGTTGAGAATTGCGGCCTGCACTTCATCCAGACGAGAGTTCATGCCCGCTACATCACTCACATAACGCTGTTGCCAGCCGTACTGTCGCATCAGGCGTATTGTCTCGGCAAGCTGAGGGTCCTTACATATCAACGCACCACCGTCCCCCATTGCGCCCAAGTTCTTTGTCGGATAAAAGCTGAATATCCCGATATCCCCCATTGTACCCACTTTAACACCGTCAATCCGTGCGCCGTGCGCCTGTGCGCAGTCTTCGACAACCACCAGGCCCCAGTCATCGGCCAATGCCTTTATGGCTACCATGTCCGCCGGATGACCGTACAGATGAACCGGAACGACAGCCCGTGGCGTGCAGCCCGCCAAGATCGTCGCATCTTCGTGCCACTCTTCCAGAATAGCCTGCAAGGCCGCTGGATCCATGGTATAGGATTCTGGATCTATATCGACCATCAGCGGACGTGCACCGGCCAGTTCAATCGCCGCGACAGTGGCCACCGCGGTATGCGATACGGTAAGTACAGCGTCACCCGGCCCCACCCCGGCAGCCCGCAACGCCACCTGCAGGGCGTCCGTGCCGCTTGCGACACCTATTGCCGAGGCAACGCCGTGATACTCGGCGAACGCGTTTTCGAATGCTTCTACCTGGGGTCCCAAAATGTATCGACCACTCAATAAAGCATCGTCGACCGCACGATCAATAGCCTCTTTATTAAGGAGGTACTCACATCGCGGGTCCGCCGGCAGGATAGGACTGTTCTGCATAGAGTGTTCGTTTCCGTCAAATGAAAGCTCGTGCGCAATAGTTGTGGTTGAAGTCTTTCACGCAGATTACGTCTCAGGCTTACGGCCTTGCTTCTGTTTTTGTCAACTGTGCCGGCACTTGATTAACCAGATCCCATACGGCAGTGTCACCTGGCGCCGGTGTTGTAACGCGGTTCTCCAGGGTCCCACACCCGGTGTACGGGCGGGGCTGGAGACCCGCTTCACTCGTCAACCGGTGACGCATTGACCGGACATCTCAGAGGTAATGTGCCAGGTGCTTTCTGTAGTACGCAAGCGTCCGTTGCAAGGCTTCCCGGAGGCTGACCCGCGACGTCCACTTAAGTGCCTTGCGAATCTTATTGTCGTCGGCGTAGTAGTCTCCAATATCGATACGCTTGCGGTCGGCCGGGAATGTTTTCACCTCATACTCGCCACCGTTGTTGACGTCCACCAGCAGCTCCGCCAGCTCCCGCAACGTCACCGGACGTTCGCCCCCAATGTTAAACACCTTTCCATTCGCCTCGTCGTTAGCGGCCGCCAGCAGGAACGCGTCCACGGCATCATCCACATATGTAAAATCCCGCACTTGTTCGCCGCCCCACACCTCGAAAGGCTTTCCTTCGACCAGCAAACGGATCCAGACGCCCAGAAACGTCTGCCGCGCGTCCTTCACTCGCATGCGCGGTCCAATCGTGTTTGTGAGCCGTAGCGCACATCCTCGAATGCCGTAGACATTATTGTACAGAATATGGTACCATTCGCCGGCCATTTTATTGACACCGTTAACGTCTACCGGACGCAACAGGTGATTCTCGTTGACCGGCAGCCGCTCCGGTTTTCCGTAAATCTGACGCGTGCTGGCGAATACAATGGTAGCTTCCGGATTGTGTTCCCGACAGATCTCGAGCAGTGACAGCTGCGCATGACAGTTGATCTCTAAATCGGTGAATGGATCACGCATGGAATCCATGTGGCTGCTCTGCCCCGCCAAGTTGAAAATGTAGTCCTGCCCTCGCACGAGCGTCGTCAACGCATCCGTATCTCGGATATCCGAAACGCTCACGTCAACACGATCACTTATCCCCTCAATGTTGTGGAGGTTCCCTCCATACTGCGGCATAAGGTTGTCGGCCAGCGTCACCGCGGCTCCCATGGTCACGAGCCGGTGCGCCAGATTCGAACCGATGAATCCCAGACCACCGGTGATCAAAACCTTGCGTCCTGAATATGTATCGTCCATGATGACAAATGTACCTGCCGTGGGCTCCGGATCAAGGCGCGATCGGCAAAGAGGGCCTCATTGCCAAGAATTGCTTGCGACGATATCTTGAAACACGACTGTTTGTGCATTACCCGTAGCAAGGGGGAGGCGATAACGGTTAATCGCCCCCTGTTGCTGCATTTAACCGAGGATACTTGAATGAAACACCACGAACTTTCCGACGGCAGTATCACAACTCCCGCGGGCTTCTCCGCGGCAGGCATAGCGACTGGACTGAAGCACAGCGGGGCACCCGATCTCGCCCTGCTGGTCAGTGACGCCCCGGCTGAGGCCGCTGGCGCCTTTACAACGAATCAGTTTGCCGCCGCCCCAGTCATTTATGACCGAGCGCAATTGGCGGCGGGGACGCCCGTCCGCGCCATTGTCGTCAACAGCGGGAATGCAAATGCGTGTACGGGATCGCAAGGCTTGGCTGACGTTCGAAAAACAGCTGAACACGCCGCTCATGTGCTCGGCATCCCCCCCGGAAGTGTCCTCATCTCCTCCACTGGACGAATCGGGATCCCCCTGCCGCTTCCCACATTGCTGAACGGCATCGAAAAGGCTGCGGCCGCACTGTCCCCAGAGGGCGGAGAAGCAGCGGCGCAAGCCATCATGACAACCGACACCCGCCCCAAGTCCCTCGCCGTACACCTTGAGGTCGACGGTCAAACCATCACCATCGGCGGCATGGCAAAAGGCGCGGGCATGATCGCGCCCCGACTCCGGACAGCACCCCCAAGCGCGACCATGCTGGCGTACCTGACAACGGATGCGGCCACGGATCGCACCTTCCTGCACGACTGTCTGAAGCTGGCGTTGGACAGTTCGTTCAACCGCATAACGGTTGACGGCGATACCAGCACCAACGATACCGTCATCGCCCTGGCTAATGGACGTAAACAGAATCAACGGCTGGATGCGGATCATCCGGCTGCCGGCGCATTTCAACAAGCGTTTACGCACGTCATGAGCCGACTGGCGCGGGAAATCGTGCTCGATGCTGAAGGAATCACGCGCTTTGTCGAACTGTGTGTAGCCGGTGCGGCAACCGATGCCGAGGCTCGGCACTGCGCGGAAACCATTGCAACCTCGCCGTTGTGTAAGACCGCGTGGTTCGGCGGCGACCCTAATTGGGGCCGTATCTTGGCAGCCGCGGGACGTGCGGGAGTCGCGGTAAATGCCGATGCCGTCACGCTCGACTACCAAGGGGTCCCTATCGTGCGCGACGGCATGGACGCCGGGACCCCTGAAAACGAACAATCACGCGCCATCGATCGCCGGGAATTGCGCATCGACCTTAACCTGGGCGTCGGCAAAGGTACATTCACCGTGTGGACATGCGATCTTTCTTACGAATACGTCAAGATCAACGCTGAATACCATACGTGATCGACAACGCTCACGTCTCCTCACGCAGCAACTGATCGAGGTAGGCGCCATAGCCGTTTTGACGCATGCCGTCGGCCAGAATCCGCAACTGTTCTGAATCAATGTACCCAAGCCTGAACGCGATCTCCTCGATGCAGGCAATTTTCATGCCCTGCCGCTGTTCGATTGTCTGAACGAAGTTCGCGGCCTGCTGAAGTGAATCGAAGGTACCCGCGTCGAGCCATGCATAACCGCGGCCGAAAATGTCGACGTTCAATTGTCCCCGAAGCAGATACTCCCGGTTAATATCGGTAATCTCGTACTCGCCGCGTTCAGACGGTGCCAAGGTCTCGGCGATCGCAACCACCTGGTTGTCGTAGAAATAGAGCCCCGGGACTGCATAGCGGGACGTCGGCTGCACGGGTTTTTCCACAATATCGACAGGCCGGCGCTGTCGGTCAAGCGTTACTACACCGTAGCGCTCGGGATCGCTGACCGGATATCCGAAGATCTGGGCGCCCTCGGTCAACGCGCCCGCCCGTTTCAACATCGCCCAAAGTCCGTCACCGTAGAAAATGTTGTCTCCCAAAACCAGCGCCACCGGCTCGTCACCGATGAATTCACGACCCAGAATGAACGCTTCGCCGAGACCCCGCGGCGCGCTTTGCTCGATGTACGAGAACGACAGGCCCAAGTGAGACCCGTCTCCCAAAAGCTCTCTATACAGAGGCAACGCGTGGGGTGTCGAGATAATGAGAATATCACGAATGCCGGCGAACATCAACGTCGACAACGGATAGTAGATCATGGGCTTGTCGTACACCGGCAGCAGTTGCTTGCTCACCACCTGTGTGATTGGATAAAGCCGAGTCCCTTCACCGCCTGCCAAGATAATTCCACGCATGTGTCCAATCCTTCATTTTACACGAACACGACTGCTGCCGTGACATTATCGTGGGCCTGCTTACTCAGGCTGGTGCCAATAACGTCAGTCACCGCCGCCCGCGCGGATCCGGCCTCATGCAGCAGTACGCCTATATCGTCGTCTTTCAGGCTCTTGGTTACGCCGTCGGAGCACAGCAGAAACTGATCGCCAGCCCTAAGCGGCCATTCCTGCACTGAAACATGCATATCAATGGCCATACCAACGCAGTTGGAGAGCAAATGTTCGGCGGAATGCCCAGCAACTTTGTCATGCGTAATCTCACCGTAATCGGCCAGGCGTTGGGCCTCCGTATGGTCTTTGGTCAGTTGCACGAATGTATTGTGACGCCAACCGTAGCAGCGACTGTCCCCCGCATGCGCTACACATACCTTTGTGCGACCGACGATAACTGCCACAATCGTGGATCCGCTGGAAAAGCGCTTGCCCCCGAAACGACTGTTTATGGTGCCCAGGAACCAGTTTGCCTTATCCAGCCCCTGTATAAAGGCCTTGCGTGCACCGGTCATTGAGGTCAGACGATTGGCGCGATGAGCGGCCAGCCATTCCTCCAGCACGTAGCGCAGCGTAAAGTAACTCGCGATCTCACCCGCTTCTTCGCCGCCGATTCCGTCGGCCACCGCCGCAAGCGCGGCGGAGCCTCCAGGCAGGCAAGCCACAAGGAAACTGTCCTCGTTGGTGTGCCGTGCATTGCCGACATGCGTTTCCGCCGCGATGTCGGGCGGCGGCGTCTTCGGCAACGAACCGATACAAAATCGCCCGCTTTGCATCTGCTGTTTTTTGGGAAAGAATCTCATAACCTCGTCTCAACTGTCGGGGCGCCTTGACCTTGTCGGGAGCTCTGGCACGAGCGTCGTCAACGTCCGTCCAGGCACAAAGCTCGCGACAGAAACTGACTGACTGGAAGTTCATCACACAACGCTTTTTCAAGGGCAAAGCCGCGTTCACCATCAAAATAGCTCGCTCGCTCCGGGTTTGCAAAGAAAGAGACGCATGGCCGGCGCACCGTACATCACCCCCTCGTCCATGAAAAACTGATTTCTTGAACGCCCTCAGGGACCATATGGAATTGTATCCGCCTAAACACCCTGGGCAAATCACATCATATATTTTGAATTTGAGGAACCGTGCACTAACTTATTGTTTCGTGTTTTCTAGAAAAGAGGGATTTTCCGCGGCACCTGAGGCCGCATATTTCTATGCTTGACACTCTTTTACAGCGAACTGTCAACCTGAACATGGAGTTGTGACGTGAAAGGAATTGCGCCATCGGAAATACGGAATTTTGTATTGGCCGGGCATGCCGGCTGTGGGAAAACAACGCTGGCTGATCTCATGCTGCACAAAAGCGGTGTGGTTAATCGCCTCGGCAGCGTGGACCAGGGAACCAGCGTGTCCGATTATCGGAACGAGGAAAAGGAGCGCAAGTGCAGTATGTACAGCGCCCCGCTCAACTGCCCCTGGAAGGACTGTCATTTCTTTTTTGTCGACACCCCGGGCTATGCCGACTTTTTCGGCGAAACCAGGGCTGCCACCAGTGTGGCCGATACCGTTCTGATCGTCGTGGATGCCGCCACCGGCATTGACATGGGCACGATCCGAGCTTGGAAAGCGGCACGCGATGCCGCTATTCCGCGAGCCTTCTTCATAACGGGCCTGGACCGTGAACAGGCGGATTATCAGGGGACCCTCCAGGCTATTCAGGATACTTACGGCGCCACCACGTGTATCCCCTTCACGGTGCCCATCGGGGAAAAGGCGGATCTGTCGGGCGTCGTTAACGTATTGCGTGCAACGGACGTTCCGGACGCCGTGAGCTCGATGGTCGCGGACTATCGTGAAGCGTTGATGGACACCATTGCCGAATCAAGCGAAGACCTGATGACGAAATACCTGGAGGGCGAAGAACTGACTGACGAGGAAATCGCCCAGGGACTGCACGAAGCTATCAATTCCGCCGATATCGTGCCGGTATTCGCGGGCAGCGCGGGCAAGGATGTCGGCGTCGACGCGCTGATGGACGGCATCGTGAACCTCTTCCCCAACCCCGTGAATGGACGAAGCGTGGACCTGAAGGATGGCGAACTGGTGCTGTCCGACGAGACCTCGGAGAGCCTCGGATTTGTTTTTAAATCCGTCACCGATCCGTTTATCGGCCAGTTGACATTCTTCCGGGTCTTCTCCGGAACGTTCAAGGCGGACACGGACACCAACAATATCACGGAAGGATCCAAGGAACGCCTCGGATCGCTGCTGCTGGTCAACGGCAAGCAACAGGAGCAGGTGGACCAAGCCGGCCCCGGTGAGATCGTGGCAGTGGCAAAACTGAAAGTAACCAAGTTAAACGACACGCTGTCCATGGGCGGCACGGATAAACAAGTGGCACCCATTGAGTTTCCGAAGCCCACCATGTCGTACGCCGTATATCCGGTCACAAAAGGCGATGACGAAAAGATCAACAGCGGTTTGGCTCGCCTGAGTGAGGAAGATCCCACCATCACCTTTGAGCGAAATCCGGAAACCCGGGAAAGCGTGCTGTCGGGCCTCGGCGAACAACATTTGCAGAACGTCATCAGCCGGCTGCAGGAAACGGCCAAGGTCGGGGTCGACCTGCGGACACCCAAGGTGCCCTATCGCGAAACCATTACCGCGACAGGACAGGCACAGTACCGGCATAAGAAGCAGACCGGCGGACACGGTCAGTTCGCGGAAGTTCATCTTCGCGTGGAACCACTGCCCGATGAAGAATTCTCCTTTGACAACGAAGTGGTTGGCGGGAACATACCCAAAAACTTCATCCCCGCCGTTGAAAAAGGTGTCCTGGAATCATTGCCCAGCGGTCCGCTGGCAAACTGTAAGGTGATCAATATTCGTGCTGTCGTGTACGACGGTAAGCATCACCCGGTGGACTCTTCTGAAATGGCCTTCAAGATTGCCGCGCGCAGCGCCTTCAGGGATGCCATCAAAAATGCAAAGCCGCAACTTCTCGAGCCCATCATGAAACTCAAGATTATGTTCCCCGAAGAGTACATGGGTGATATCAGCGGCGACCTCAACGCACGACGCGGGCGTATTCTCGGCATGGACCGCGAAGAAGGGCTTCAGGTGGTTAACGCGGATGTACCCATGGCGGAGGTATTCAGTTACGCTACTCAGCTGCGATCCATCACTCAGGGACGCGGATCGTTCGAGATGGAATTTGACCGGTACGAATCGGTTCCCTCAAATCTGGTGCAACAGATTCAGGCGGAAGCAGCCAAGGCGGCGGAAGAAGAATAGTCGCCCCGGAGCAAACAAGACGTCGCCCGACAGCATGACCTCTGGCGCCGGCGCCCGTATTATTCACCACGAAGGCTCGAAGACTCAAAGGGGCGCTACGGGCGATGCGGGTAGGACGACGGCAACCGTTTCGTTGGCCACATGAACTCGCGAGTCAAACCAGACCCATACGAAAAGGTATTGCGCCCATGTTCGTGCCTATTCCGGATGAGGTCAAACTGGAGGTCATAGCGCGCAGTGGCCACCATTCACGACACCATAAAAGAGCTGAAAAAACAGCGTAACGCTGTCATTTTAAGCCACACATACCAACCCGCCGAAGTCCAGGATGTCGCTGACTTTGTCGGCGATTCTTACGGCTTGAGTAAAACCGCGGCCGGTGTTGACGCCGACATGATTGTCTTCTGCGGCGTGCGTTTCATGGCCGAAACGGCGGCCGTCCTCAATCCCGACCGGAAAGTCGTGATGCCCGATAAAAAAGCGGGTTGCCCCATGGCGGATATGCTTACCGCCGACCAATTGCGGGAACTCAAGAAAGACCACCCCGGCGCGCCGGTCGTCTGCTATGTCAATTCCAGTGCCGAAGTGAAGGCCGAAAGTACGGTCTGCTGCACATCGTCTAACGCCGTCAAAATCGTCGCGTCTCTGGGGGATGCCGAGGATATCATTTTCGTGCCGGATCGCTATTTGGGACGCTTTGTCGAACGGAACCTCCATCGTGAGCTTATTCTCTGGGACGGTTACTGCCCGACGCATGCGTTGATCAGTGCCGATTCGGTGAAACGTATGCGGGAACAGCATCCCGACGCGGAAGTCATGGTTCACCCGGAGTGCACGCCCGAGGTGCAGGACCAAGCCGACCACGTGCTGTCCACGGGCCAGATGTGCGACTTGGTTAAAACCACGGCCTGCCGGACATTCATCGTCGGCACGGAAAAGGGCATTATCCACACCCTGCGCAAGCTCGCACCGCACATCGAGTTCGTCCTCCTGAGCCCTTCCTTGATCTGTCCGAACATGAAACGGACGACTCTGGCAAAGATAGCCCGCGCCCTGGAAACCGGCGAAACCCAAGTCAACATCCCTCCACCGATTGCGGACAAAGCTCGGACCGCCATCAACGCCATGCTCGAAATCACCGAAGCCTCCCCGAACGCCTAGGGGATTTGGTAAGAGGTGGGATCCTTATCAATCGGATCCCGCCAGCGCCCGCGCTTGCAGCCGTGCGGACCGATCTCCGCGGTCGTGCCATCAAGGTGGTTGAACACGAAACCGCCGCCGGTCGGGTTTCGTGTGTCAGGAATGCAGCTGTCAGCCTGAAACCCGAGGCCCGAACACTGACACCTCTCCTCAAATCAACAGTAGTAGGCTCAGCCCCAGAGGTTTTTGACGCGCTTGCGGAATTTCTGCAGAATCGGGTAGGATGATTCGCTCAAGTCGCCGGCCAGTGCCTTCACTTTTTCTTTCTGCGCATCCGACAGTTTCGTGGGGACTTCAACACGCACTTTGACGTGCTGGTCTCCCCGTCCGGAGCCGCGCAACGAAGGGATCCCTTTGCCTTTAAGCCGGAACACCTGACCGCTCTGAGTT
>JAIPIM010000081.1 GCA_021734725.1 Minisyncoccota bacterium
CCTTGTTGTATCTTGTACATCATTTCACCTGTTGGGTTAGCATTTTTATGCTTCGTTAAATACTGCATAATATATTGCAGCCCAACAGGTTCTCAATCACTTACTGGCCTTTTTAAAGGCTTTTTCTCACGGAATATGGGTCTTGAAATCCTTCTCCGTACATTACACTATCACATTTCAAACCGCACGGAAAGCAAATTGGACAAAAAATATTTAATTTATCACCGTTCGTCGGAAAAACAATGGGAAACAACAACCAAAGTTGCCAGAATTAAACGCACTGAAGGAACACCTTTTCTATCGGCCCCGACTTTTTCGTCGTAACCCATAGAACAGCATTGAGTTTCGTGAGTTACGCTGTATAGTTAACGACATCCGCCAACCAAGTTTGTTCCACGGCAACAACAAAAGTTCGCGGCAAAACGTGACTTTTTCACACACCCCCCGACACCACAAAAAACGATGGCAAACGAATTCTTCGACTTTCAGGAAAACACCCGCGCCCGGGACGTGTCCTGCCCTACATGCGAATGCACACAGACAATAACCCCCGTGACGGTGCTGCATTCAGACACGGACGAACTGGAGAAACTCTTCCAGGGACACCTTAATACCGTGACCTGCTCCTCCTGCCACGCCCAGTTTCGGGTGCAGGCCCCCCTGCTCTTCCGCGATGACGAACACCGCTTCCTGGTCTATTACGCACCCCTGGAAGACCGCGGTAAATGGGATGAGGCCGAAAAACAAATGCGACAGATCACCGCCAACGTGTTCGGCAATGCCTCACTCGACGAACTGCCCGACTGTCGCCTCACTCTGACTCGACGCAGTTTTATAGAGAAAATTGCGCTGCACCTCGATGGATTGGATGACCGCGTCGTCGAATATGTTAAGTACCAGCTCTACAATAACCCGGAACAAAATGTCGATGCGGTCCGATACGAACTCCTCTATGATTTCACTGCAAGTGACGATGACAAACTGGCGTTCATCCTCTTCGACCGCGAATCCGGCACCGCGCAGGCCGCCACTCATATTCCACGCCATGTCTACGAAGAAGTTGCGGAAGCGTTCCTGAAGGACGACGACATGCGAGAGGAACTGGAAGCCCTTTTCTCCGGCTATTACGTGAACGTCGAAAAATTGTTGTTCGGCTGAAAAGCCAGCACCAACCCGCATGACTCACGATAAAAGGACCGCAACCATGCAATTCGTCTGTGAGCCTTCTCTTCTTAACGGCACCATATCGATTCCCGGTTCCAAATCCCACACCATCCGCGCCGTGGCAATTGCCGCTCTGGCGGACGGGCAAAGCGTGATCGACAAACCGCTGATCTCCGCGGATACAGTGTCCGCACTCCACGCTGTAACCGCCCTGGGAGCACAAACCAGCGCGGACACTGACAGCTGGCGGGTCACCGGAACCGGCGGCCGGCCAACTCTCCGAAAGGACACCATCGACGTCGGTAACTCTGGCACAACGTTGCGGTTGCTTCTCGGCACGACTGCACTCCTCCCACACAACCAGACCGTAACACTTACAGGCGACACCCAAATCCAACGCCGCCCGAATGCCCCGTTGATCGCGGCGCTCAACGATCTGGGAGCCACCGTGGTCTCCGTGCATGACAACGGATGCGCCCCCATTCGCGTAACAGGTACCATGCACGGCGGACAGACAAGCCTGGAAGCAACATCCAGCCAATTCGTCAGCAGTCTGCTGATTGCCTGTCCCATGGCTGAACGCGATACAACGTTTACCGTATCCAAGCTCTGTGAACGCGCCTATATCCAAATCACCATGGACTGGCTTGACACACAACAGATCGTCTACGACCATGATACAATGAGACGTTTCCAGATCCCTGGAAAACAAGCATACAAACCGTTCCACAGACGTATCCCGGGTGATTTCTCGTCAGCAACCTTCTTCTTCGGCGCCGGCGCCATCCCCGGCAACGACGTTACCTGCACCGGACTGGACCTCTCGGATTCACAGCCGGATAAGGCAGTCATCGATTATGTCAGATCCATGGGCGCCAACGTTGACGTCCAGGTTGATTCTATCCGCATTTCCGGCACGTCACTGCACGGCGTGGATATCGACATGAATGAAACCCCGGATGCATTGCCGGTCATGGCCGTGCTCGGCTGCTTCGCCAACGGTGAAACAACCCTCCGAAACGTAGCGCAAGCACGCATTAAAGAAACAGACCGCATTCACGTCATGGCAACCGAACTGCGAAAAATGGGCGCACGCGTCGAGGAACTGCAGGACGGCCTGGTTATCCATGAAAGCCCCTTGCGGGGAACCGCGGTCAATGGCCACGCCGACCACCGGGTCGTCATGGCACTCGCGCTGGCAGCCACGCAAGCCACCGGCACCACAACAATCTCCACAGCCGAAGCCGCCGGTGTCACATTCCCCGAATTCGCAACCCTCATGACAAGCATCGGCGCACATATCTTGAGCAGAGATTAGTCCCCATCATGGGGGCCCTGTGAACATGTGCCGTCGCACAAACCCACACACACTCACACACACCCGAGTATCGCGGGTCTCCAGGCCCGCGCTTCCACCGACACAGCACCGGCGGCCCGGAGAACCGCCATACTGACCGCACGGTATCACGGGGTCTGCATACACACACACCCATCGCGAGTCTCCAGGCCCGCGGACTCACCGGCTCCCATAACCGCCTCAAAAAACGTACCCCAAAACCCGCGCATTCAACTTGACCACCGAGGAGTACGCATGTAATTTGACAAATATACAGCTGTGAGCTACTTTACGGTTAAATGTATTATTAAAGAAGGGACTCCTGCATGAGACAAAGGTTAGGAAAACTCGGACCAATGGTTGCAATAAGCATGTTTACCACGCTTTTCCCGGCGGATGTTGACGCGAATGCGGCGAATTCGCGCGGCGCGCAATTCGTGGTCCCCAAAATGCCCCAACCACCGGTAATTGACGGGCAGTATTCGGACCGTGAATGGCAGCATGCCGCCGCGCTGACCGGGTTCGGAGTACACGGAAGGGGACGCCTGGCCTACCGGCAGTCGCACGTGTGGATCGGGTACGACGACCGCACTATGTATCTGGCAGTGAAGTCCCCCGTCTACCCGAAAGGCAGACGATTAGTCAGCCTTCGACAACGGCGCGACGGCGGGTTCTACGGGGACGACGCGATCGAGGTTCTGCTCGACCCGTTCGGAGGAAAACATACCGGCAGCATACCCTATTTCTATTTCATTGGCAACAGTGCAGGCATAATTTGCCACGACAGCAGAGAGATGCCCGGTATCGGCCAAAGTGAAATGACTTGGAACGGCACCTGGCAATTCGCCAATAACGTGGACGATGACTGGTGGACGGCGGAGGTGTCGATACCACTGAACGAACTGGACGTTAAGAACATTGAGCACAATCCCACGTGGCTGATTCAGTTCTCGCGCACATACGCGCGTCCAGTTACGTGGACAAACTGGCCGAATGTTGGACAAATCAACAATCCCTCCGGCGCCGCGACCGCAGTCTTCAGTCACACGTCGCCCTTCCTGCGCCTGCTCTCTACGGAAGGACTGATGACCAAGCTCGAAAAACCGGTCTCGGGCGAAGTCGTCAACCCCGGCGAACAACCCGCCAGCGTCGGACTCACCATACGCATACGTAGCGACACTACAACCTTGGCGGAAGAAGAGTACACATATACGCTGGACGCCGGAGAACGGGTCCCCTTCAGTTTTTCGAAGCCCATTGAACTTCCCGAAAAGGCAGTCTGCGAAATCCAGCTCTTCGACCGGGCCACGCCGAATAATGTCCTGTTCAGCCACACAATCCCCTTCCTGAAAAACACACCCGAACCGGCCATTCAGGCACCGGGAGAGGAACCGGATTTTGCCTGCAGAATGCGCCACCTTCCAAGCAAAGGAGAACTGGCGGTGTGGGCGGATGTTTTCGGACACCCGCGCCAAAAGGATATCGCCACAGCAACGCTCACCATCTCTTCAGAAAAACAGGGAACCATGACCACTGAAAAATTGCAGCCTTCCTCCGGTGGACGCGTGGATGAGCATCTCGATGTGGCCCACCTTCCGGCCGGTAAATACAAGGCAACCCTGCGTTTCCTCGATGCAAACGGCGACGCCGTGGATTCAAGCTCACATCCCTTCCTGGTGCGTCGCTACGACTGGCTGGGGGCAGGCATTGGGACGACCAATGACGTCCTGCCACCGTGGACACCCATGCGGGTTGACGGTAACAGGGTAACATGCTGGAACAGAAAATACACATTCAACGGACTGGGCCTTCCACGCACAATCACATCGGGAGGGCCCCCTCTCCTCGCCAGCCCCATTGTACTGAAAGGGACCGCCGACGGGACCCCTTTCACGGTGTCGGCGGAAAACGATCCGACAGTTGACGAAAAGTCTGCATCGTCAGTGACCCTGACCGGCTCCGGAGCGGGGGGCGGGATAACCGTACGGGCAGTCTCCACCATGGAGTACGATGGCATGGTGAAGATTGAATTGGACATTATCCCGGACAACCCGCAGACGAAACTTGAAAACCTCCAACTCATTGTGCCGGTACTCCCCGAAAAGGCTACGCTGCTGCATGCACTCGCTGACGGCATACGAAGCGGGACATACGCGGGAGCGATGCCGACAGGGTCAGGCGTCATCTGGAACAGTCGTGACGACCTTTTCCATCGCAGCATTCTCGGTTCGTTCTCCCCGTACATCTGGATGGGGGACGAAGAGGGCGGACTGTGCTGGTTTGCAAGCTCGGATGAGGGGTGGGTTACGGATGACCGTAAGCCGCTCCACGAGATCGAGCGAACGGACGATGCCGTAAACCTTATCCACCACCTGGTTGCGCGTCCCGCCCAACTGGACGCCCCTCGCAAAATTATTTTCGGCTTACAGGCAACGCCCGTAAAACCCATGCCGGAAGGCTGGCGCGGCTGGGAGTTCGATCCCGTCGGGAAACGAAGACCCGGTACCCGACGCATGGCATGGAATCCGTTCCGCGATTATTTCTATCGTGACCCCACGGCCTACGTCTTCGGCATTTACGTTGACGACTATGACAAGGCTCGACAGTTCTATCAGAAATACGTTGACAAGCTTGACCTGGACGAGGTATTCTGGACAACGACAGTGAACATTTTTGCGTCGGGAACCCCCGAAGCCGATGCGTTCCGGGATGAGTGGTTCGGCGGCAGTCAGGGTCAGTTCGATGCTCGGGCATACGATAAACGACAGTTCGGCGAAGACAGGAACCGCTATTACCATGCGGGGGCTAAACTTCTGCCCAGTGTCATCGATATGCGGCTGTGGGCCGCCCGGGAAATGCTGAGACACGGCGTTGTCGACGGCATGTACGAAGACAATGCCTACCCTTCCCCCCAGCGCGACACGGACATGGGTATCGGCTATGAACGAGAAGACGGTGAGTGGCAGGCCGATTTCATGCTTTTCCAACATCGGAATTATCGTAAACGCATGGCTGGCGTCTTCCACGAACTGGGCATGGAGCCCCTGATCTATACTCACTTGACAAGCACGTTGGTCGCACCCATTCACTCCTTCAGCACTATCGCCTACGGCGGTGAATGGCGGGAAATCACCGACGACGGCAGCGACTTCATGGATAAATGGCCGAACGATTATTTTCGTGCGCATATCCTCTGGCAAAACAAGGGGCTTGTGCCGCTTTGGCTGCCCATGATTCACAACGCAAAGAAGAATGTACCAAAACATACCCGCACCATGCTTGCCGTGCTGCAGCTTCACGATATCCTCTGCGACTATGGACACTGCGATGCCGGGGAAATGGCTAACATGTGGGAGGCCAGAGCATCCTTCGGCATCAGCGATCCGGAGATGCGCTTCCACGGATACTGGGATGACAACAACCCTGTCCGCGTCGACCGGGCCGACGTCAAAACAAGCTGCTGGCGCAAGCCCGGCAAAACGCTGATCATCCTGTCCAATTTCGCCAGATCGAACACCACGTTGGAATGTCGGGTTTCACAAACCGGCGTAGAAACAGTCACCGACCCGCAAAACGGCGAAATGTTGACGTTCAAACGCGACACCAATCATGTTGTCATCACAGCGGATGTTCCCAAGCGAGATTACCGTTTTCTGATCGTGGAATGACAAATGCCGAATTAGCACTATGCAACCGTACATACTCTTCACAACCGTTCTTTACATCATGGTGATGAGTCTCCCCGCGTCGGCCGGAGAGCTGAGGGACGACCTGCTGTTCCACGCGTCCTTCGAACATACAGTCAACGCGGATGTTGCGAAAGGTGACGCCAAGTGCCATATGCCGCCCGATAAGAAGCAGGTTCTCACCTACACGCTGGGCATCAAGGGAAAGGCAGCCTCCCAAAACATGTCTTATGCCAGTAAAGGCAATATCCTGCCCGAGCAGGGCACCCTCCTCATGTGGGTACAACCGTTAACCTGGCAAGCCGACGATGGCGGAACCGTGCATTTCTTCCAGACCAATCACGTCATGCGTCATGGAAAGCTGGTTTCGTCACTGCTGCTGTATAAGTATAGGCGAGTGCCTCCCGACCAACCGGCGCAGATGTGGATCAGCAATAAACTGAATGTTTTCGCCGCGACCGCCGAGGAACGAGATGGTCATATCATTACCAGGCATGAAAACAGGATTCCCGTTTCGATCTCCGGCTGGAGCATCGGCGAGTGGCATCACCTGGCCCTCTCTTGGAATCGCGCGAACGGCCTTGTGAAGCTCTATGTGGACGGGTTCCACAAGGGGACCTCGCGCATGCCCCTTCCGGAGTTCTTCAGCGGGACGTTCACCATCGGAGGATCGCATGTCCCGAGAAACGATACGGCATTCGACGAGGTCCGCATATACAACCGCCCGCTTACACTGGACGAGATACGGGGGGTCCTGCTGGAAGACAAGTACCGCGAAAACTCGCGTATTCCGGAATCGGGAGAATAACATAATGAACCCAAAACACACGCTGGTTGCATACACGAAACCGTATGGACAGACAACCGCCGCAGTCAGAAAACACTCGCCTCGCGCATTATTCACGCTGATCGAACTGCTGGTCGTGATCGCTATCATCGCCCTTTTGGCAAGCATGCTCCTGCCTGCCTTGCGAAGCGCACGCGACAAAGGAAAACAGATCGTGTGCGCAAACAATTTCAAGCAGATATCCATCGTGCAAAATTTTTACCTGAACGATACGGGATGGTATCCGCCCAGCGTCATCCGACAAGACGCAACCCATGAAATCCCCTGGTGCTACACATTGCACTGGGCTGGCTACAATCCCCCCTTCACACGGACAATAAGGGATAAGATCGACACCTGTCCGCAGCAACGTTTCCACACAACCTATCCGCCAAACGCGAAAGGACACGGCTTTTACTCGGATTACGTGGCCAACAATTACGATAACCCCGACGGCAAACACAGCCGCCAGACATGGTGGGACGGCGTTGACTGGACCGGCACGCAAAGCATCGAAAAACCAAGCACATCCATCAGCCTGACGGAAGGCACACGGTGGGCACAGTACAAAGTGCATTGGGATAACGGCGCACTGCATACAGAAAGAATCATGCACGGCGGCGGCGCCAATTACCTGTTCTGGGATGGACACGTCAGGTGGTATAAACCGAAATCGAGCGCCCCGTATTACGAAGAATAAGTAAAAAAAAACACGCCCATCTTCCTGAAAACGGAAATCATCGTGAACAGAACAGACAACATACGTCGACACAATCTATACAGACGCAGTCCCTCTTCCGAATGGCGGGAAGGGATCCCTTGTGGGAACGGGCACGAGGGCGTCATGGGATTCGGAACCGCCGACAAACTTCTGCTTTCTCTGGATCGCGCCGACCTCTGGTATCGCGGGAACCGGGAAAAGCCGCACCGCATCAATGCAGGCAGCCTGGTACTGCCGTCCTCAGGGGACCGCTTCGAGGAGGGACTGGACATTTTTCGGGCATGCGCGTTTCGTGATACCGGTGCGTATCGCTACGAGTGGTTCGTCCATGCAACACGCAGACTCATCTGTGTCTCGGTGGAAACGGTTCATCAAGCCGATTCCTTCCCCTTAAGCTGGGAGGAACCTGAACTGTGGGGCGTCAGAGATTCCGACGGTCAAAAGTATGCGATGAACTTCAAGCCGGGGACAAACAGTGGTTTGTCGAGCCCCTATGCCGGACATATCGAATCGAGGTTTTTTCTCGAAGGAACAGCCGGCGTCATTGAATACGCTGTCGAAGATACGCTGCATTTTCGCATCCGCGTGCTTGCGGTCGCCTCCGATGGATTGCTGGGCCTCAGACCGGCACGGAAAGGTTTCCAGCTGGAAAAGCACGGTGGACGCTTCACCCTGCTCGTTTCCATTGACACCACCGCCGCCGATCTGGACCATGTCATTCCAGACCCTGCACCCGATTATCGGCAACTTCTCGCCGAACACGCCGCATGGTGGGCGGAATACTGGAATGGAGCGTACATCACGGTGAACCATGACGCGGCGGATCGATATTGGCACATGGGACGATACCTGACAGGCTCGTCCATGCGGGAGGATTCCGTGCCCGTCCCCCTACAAGGCGTGTGGGGCGAACCCTCACCCCCCTGGTGGGGAGCCTACACCTGGGACCTCAATGTGCAGGCATGCTACTGGCCCGTCGGCCCGGCGGGATCGGCAAATACAATCCTGGCCCTGGCAAGGTGGGTGAACAGACATCTGGACGTGTTCAATGATAACGCCCGGAGAATGTATGGAACGGACGGCCTGCTACTGTCTCTGAATACTGGACTTGACGGACATCCGCTGACTCCGCTCACCGGGAAGATCAGTCCGTCTTACGGCTCCTGGGTATGCCAAACCCTCTGGGAGTATTACCGGTATACGGGTTCGCGCGATTATCTGTTACATGAGTGCCTCCCGCCGTTCAAAGCGCACATGCAAACACTGAGAACAGCGTGGCAAAAATCACACACCGGCACCTACTCGCTGGCTGTTTCCGAGTCGCCTGAACTGGGCATGCTGAACACACCGGAAACACCGTGCCGTAATTCAGCCTACGACATCGCATTTTCACGGTTTCTGGCATCGTGCTGGTTGGAAATGTCCAGGAAGCTGGGCCTTACGCACTCCGATCTTGACGAATTTGCGCAAGATTTTCTGACGCATGCACCGGCATATCCGGTATCGCAAGTGACCGTGCGCAATTATTTTTGGCCGGAAGATGTCTCGGTACCCGACTATTTCGTCGAATGGGAGGGACTGGAGACGGAAATGTCGCATCGCCATCTGTCGCACCTGGTCAACGTGTACCCCCTCGGCGAGTTGTCCTCAATGTCGGATCCAGTGAGTATCCAAAGGCTGAAAAATTCCATGCAGAGACTGCAGGCGCGCGGCTTCGGGAACTGGGAGCCCTACAGCTTTGCGTGGGCGTCAATTCTGAACAGCAGAATCGGCTGGCGACCGCGCTACAGCATGACCATGCTCGAGATCATGAACAGCTACATGACGGTCCCCTTCAATGGCCTTCCACTGAACGACGATTGTTTTGAACTCGGCCTCTTCAATCAAACCGGTCCGTACGGTCCCGGACACCTGGGCGCGTTCACCCTGGAATCGGCACTGATCCCCATGGCCGCCGTTCAGGAGGCCGTGGTCCACACGATCGACAACCATACTCGCTACGGGACCGGCCTGACACCGGACCTGGAGGCTGAATTCCATGACATCCATCTGCCCGGAAACCGACGGACATCCGGTACCATAAAACAAGGAAACGTTGAACTCGAACCCGCCGAAACATACATGCTCGAAACGAGGTGAAACCGATGAGTCATACTCATGCAATGGGAACTGAATGCAAAAAACTTTTGGGAGGACTGATGGCCCTCTTCGTTCTCGGTACGGCAGGCACCGGAGCACGTGAGGTCTTCGTGGACAATGTCAAGGGCAATGACGCCTGGGACGGCAGCGAGGGAAAACCATACAAGACCATCCAGCATGCCCTCCTGAAGCTCCGCACATCGGATACTCTGCATTTGACGCCAAACAAGGTACCCTACAGGGGCCCGGTCTCACTTGACAGACGAAACAACGCGGAACTGGGCGGAACCGCCGAACAACCCATGGTCGTTGACGGTCATGGCGCCGAAATCACCGGTTTCCGCAGGTTTGAAGCGGATGAGTGGAAGGATGAAGGTAACGGCGTTTTCAGTATGCCGTTCGGCTCCAACGGATGGATGAAACGGCATTGGGAAGGGTTCGATCTCGTGTACTTCGACGGTAAACCGGGCACAAGCGTGAGATCGAAGCCGGATCTCGTTCCGTTCGGATACCTCTGGTTCAGCGGGCGTATGCACCCTAAAAGCGAGGCGGACGTACCGCTGAACACACTCTACATCATGCTGCCGGAGGGACAAACACCCGCGGATGTCGTCGTAGAATCGGGGTCCGGCGGCACCATGTTTTCCATCAACGCGAATTATGTGACAGTGAAAAACCTGAAGGTCAGTTGGTCGCGGAACGACGGTTTCGGTTCGGCCTTCAGTAAAGGCCTTGTCTACGAAAATGTCGAGACCTGCTTTAATATGGACCAGGGCATGTCCCATCATTCTTCGATTGTCCACGTGCGTCACTCACATTTTCACGACAACGCGGGCTGCGGCATCGTCGATATACGCATGCGAGCCGATGCCCCGGCGCAATCGGTTTATGAACATTGCCTGATCGAAAACGACTCCTATCGCGGCGGCATCGAATTTCACGACGGCGTGTACACCATGAAAAACTGCATTATCCGAAACAACAAGGGACCGGCAGCCATGGTGACTCATCACATGGACTACCTCCCCGCTGGAGGTGAAGCGGTTTTCGAAAACTGTTTGTTCATGGACGGAGGGGGGATTTCAGTGACCGGACGAACACGAAATCCGAAAAATCGCCGCAGCGGCGCCGAATTCATCAACTGCACGTTCTATAAAAACGGGGGGATCGGTATTGGTGTCGATCTTTCGCAAAGCAAGCCGTCAAAAATTGTCAACTGCGCGTTTATCGATCCCAAAGGAGTGGTCGCGGTGAAGCAATGGAAGGGGCCCACCAAAAACCTGACGGCGGACTACAACTATTACGGCGGTGGTAGCGTCGTCTTCGGGGACAAGCGTTACGCCTTCCCCGAAGAGTGGGAAGATCATAAGAAAGCGACGGGGCTCGATACGCATTCGCTGCTGGGCACGGAGACTTTCGAGGATGTGCCGTACTGCATTCAGCAGTTGCAGAGCAAAGGCAAAGATGGCATGCACATCGGGGCATGCATTGAATGGCGCCCCGAGGACATTACAAAGGAGGTCCGTTCTGGAGAAAAAACGAGCAGGTAGAAAAACACGTGAAAGGAGGACGTAACATGGACATGCGCAACGGAAACCAACCAAGAGGAGTAACCGCAATGAAGGCAACGAAAGTATTGACGCGTGTAACGCTGGCAATGGCACTGGCAATGGCAACCATGGCGGGGGCCGCGACACGGTATTGGAGCACGGGCGACGGTACGTGGAACGATACGCCCGCGGATCCGGGCAACTGGGATACGGCAAATGTGGTTCCGGTGGACGAAGACAGCGTGGTCGTCAACCGCGCGGACGGCGCCACGGTATCCTTCGAATCCACGAACTTCGACGATACCGGGGAAAACCTGGTCGACCTGACGCTGGGCGGCAATGGCGGCGCCAGCAAGCTGGTGGTCGGCACGGACGGCGGTGATCCCGCTGTGCCGTATGTCCTGCAATTCTCCAATGCCCTCACGATAGATGACGGCGGTACGTTGGAAGTTACCGGAGGACAAGTGGCCGACACGGGGTCGGGTAACCGATATGTGTACATCAACGATGGGGGCAGCCTGAAAGTCACCAGTGGCTCTCTCAACCTGCAAACGAACACCGGTATACGACTTGCCTGGTCGACGGACCATAACGCCTCCCTGGAAGTAAGTGGCACGGGTAAAATCACGGCGGCCGCGGAAAATGGCAATAACTTCTATGCGTACAACGGCAACAGCACGCTGACAATAGCGGACAGCGGAGAACTGCAGTTCTCAAAAGGAATTTATGTCGGCACCATCAATTTTGGCGCACAATATGGTGGAGGAACTCACGACTGGACGATCAGCGGGGGCATCCTCAAGAGTCTGTACCCGCAGAATTCGGAGGCCTTTTTCGGCAACACCAGCAACAACGGAACGGTAAGCATTAACCAGTCCGGCGGAATAGTTACGCTGGGGATCAACAGGTTCAGAGAAAACGCCACATTGAATCTTTCAGGTGGAGAATGGAGACCTGGTAATTTTTACCTGGACGGTGGACAAGTCATTCAGTCGGGTGGCACACTAAGTACAGGAGGCGTGGTAGCGGTTGACGATAGCGGTACATACACCTCAGAAGGCGGCACCGTTCGCTTACGATATTTTACCGTGGCCGACGGACAATTGAGTCTGGATGAGAACACCACGCTGATACTCAATAATGCCGGAACGGGCAAGGTTATCACGATCGGCGAAACGTCGGGCAGCGGAACCGGGACATTTGAAATGAAAGGCTTCGATACCATCACGGCCGACGTGACGAACTGGGGTGCCCACGCCGGAGTAAAAGTCAATCAAACCGGCGTGATTCGCGGAAACGGCTATTTCTGGGGGTCCTGGGCGGACATCGACATGAACGGTCGCGTAGTCGCCGATGGTTACGGCAATGAGGAAACGCTGCGACTTAATTTTGGTGTCACCAACACAGTCGACAACACCACCGACAAAGGCTGGTACGCAGTCAACGGCGGCAAGTTGCTTTTACCGGATATCACGGTAGCGGCGGGCGACAGCCAACGCAACTGGGGCGAACCGGACACCGACACAACCATCGACATGATCAACAGCTTGCGCATGGAATTCACCGACGTCGGAACAAGCGGTCCCCTGACCATTTCACTGCTGGCACCCGACCGCTCCGATGTGCCGACCGCACCGGCCGCGTTGCGGGGAGGCCCGGTGATCGGGGTGTGGGATATCGCGGACAACGGAAGCTTCGATTTCGGCGGCGGTTCGGTCGACCTCACCTTCCGTTATGACAACAGCCTCTATTCTCTCAACAAACCCAATCCGCTG
>JAIPIM010000082.1 GCA_021734725.1 Minisyncoccota bacterium
GATCTTGGGCAAAGCCACTGCCAACAGCCGTAAAAGTGCCGAAAAACAAGCGGCCATGCAGGCGTTGACGCATTTGATGTAAGCCAGACACGCGAGGCTCCACTCCAGAGCGACCTTGAGATGCCCTCCGGAATGAAACTGACGGAACCCGAGAACATGTTTGACGATGGCGAAGATCGGGCGCCATCAGCATTGAATCGGGTGGTTGAATGAAAGAGACAGGATGGAACATCCGATGGAATGGGAAACTGATTACTCGCTATCTTATCCGCGGCATATCTACTTTGGGTGGGACAGCCGTCAGCGCCTGAATGATATACTGGCTGGCGCGGTGAATGGCCTGCGTAGTCCTCGCGTCTTTATGGTGTCAACCCGGAGCTTTCATAAAGACGGCGGCCTGGATGAACTTGACGAACTTTTGGGCGGTTGCATTGTCGGGCATACCGCGGGGATTCCGCACGATCCTTCACTTGCTGCTGTGGACGGCTTGGTGGATGCTATACGCCGGGTTGAAGCGGATACCGTTGTCGCGGTCGGCGGCGGGAGCGTCATGGATGCGGCTAAAGCGGCTGCCGCCATTGCTCCCATTGCCGGGGCCAGTATTGTGCCGTATTACAACGGTGAGCGTGACATCGTCACTCCAGGTTTACCCTTTATTGCGTTGCCTACCACGGCGGGAACCGGCGCTGAGATCACCAGCAACTCGGTTCTGACAGATCCCGCGACCTTGCGCAAGCAGTCTTTGCGCTCACCTCAAATGATTGCTTGCGCGGCCGTCGTCGACCCAGCGTTAACGGTGACCATGCCGCCGCGTTTGACCGCGGAGAGCGGCCTGGACGCCTTAGCCCAGGCGATCGAGTCCTATGTCTCAAGACGCGCCAACGCGGTGAGCGCCGCACTGGCCTGCGAGGCCGTCCACCTTCTCCTGACCTATTTGCCCGCCGCGTATGCGGATGGGACATCTTGTGAGGCGCGCTTGAAAACAGCGGAAGGCAGTTTAGCCAGTGCTATGGCGTTCTCCCAAAGCGGTCTCGGTGCTGTTCACGGATTGGCGCATCCAATAGGTGTGCTGTTGGGGTTGCCCCACGGCTTGACGTGCGCTATTTTGTTACCACACGTCATGCAGTGGAATATGGCGTCGTCGCGGGAACGGTTTACCACTCTTGCGCATACGGTGAATGTGGGTGATGCAGCTGATTTGGTAGAGCGCGTTCAGGAGGTCTGTGATGAACTGCAGGTGCCGGACGATTTCCGTCAGGCAGGTTTGCGGGAAGACCACATTCCCCATATTGTTGCCAATTGCCGAAGCAACAGCATGCGGAGCAACCCGCGTCCGATGTCGGATGACGAAGTTGCAGAGTTTGTGAAAAAGTTGCTGGCGTGAACCTTCTTCTTTTGGACGGTCGGCCCAACGGCGGCCGAACTCCGGGGACCAGTGATGCATAAACAGTTTGGGTTAGTAAGAATTGCGACAGTCGTACCTCCCGTTGGGGTCGGAGCCGTATCGCGCAACGTACAGGATATGCTGGCAATGGCGGATATTGCCCTTGAAAAAGGGGCCGATATCATCGTTTATCCGGAACTTTGTGTGACGGGTTATACCTGTGGGGACTTGTTTCAGCAGCGTACGCTCTGGGATGCCGCGACCGGCGGACTGCGGAGTTTTCTGAAGGAAACGAAGGGTACTTCCGCCTTGTTTGTTATCGGTCTACCGCTTCGGGTGGATGCGCAGCTGTTCAACTGCGCCGTGGTCTGTCAGGAGGGGCACATTCTTGGGGTCGTGCCGAAGACATACCTGCCGAACTATCGGGAGTTTTACGAAAAGCGCTGGTTTTCGTCTGGGTTTGCCGTCGGTCTCCGGGAGATTCAGCTTTGCGGGGGATGGGTGCCCTTTGGGAAGGACCTGCTTTTCAGGGCTGACGATTATTCGGAATTTACGGTTGGGATTGAATTGTGTGAGGATCTGTGGGCGCCGGTTCCGCCGAGTACCGAACTGGCTCTCCAGGGGGCTACAGTCATCGTCAACAGTTCGGCCAGTGACGATCAGGTCGGCAAGGTGCACTATAGGCGGGACCTCGTTCGTCAGCAGTCCGGACGTTGCTTGTCCGCCTATGTTTACTGTTCCGCGGGTGTGGGCGAGTCCACGACCGATGTTGTCTTCGGCGGACACTGCATGGTGGCGGAGAACGGGACATGCCTAAACGAGAACGAGCGTTTTCAGCAAGTCCCAACATGTATGCTCACCGATATTGACGTGGCGTATTTAGTTCATGAGCGGTGTCAGAATACGGTTTTCGGCGACGGTGTGGCGGATTTCGCTCGGGAACAGCCGCACCGCGATGTTCGACACGTTTCGTTTAACCTGCCGGAGACTTCCCAGGACTGGTCACTGTTGCATCGGCCGCTGCGTGCCTTGCCGTTTGTTCCGGGAGACCGTCGGCAACGGCATGATACCTGCCGGGAGATCTTTGCCATCCAGAGTATTGGTTTGGCAAGTCGGCTTGAGCATACCGGTATCCGGAGCATGCTGATTGGTGTTTCCGGCGGGCTTGATTCCACGCTGGCGTTGCTCGTCGCGGTCGAAGCCTGCGACAGGCTCGGTATCAGCCATGACCACATTCACGCCATCACCATGCCCGGCTTCGGCACCAGCGAGCGCACACTGTCCAACGTTGAAGAACTGTGTAGTGCGCTTGGGGTAGCACTGGAAACCATTAACATCCACGATGCCTGCGAGGGACATTTCAGTGACATAGGGCACGACGGTCAGACGCATGACACGACGTTTGAGAATGTTCAAGCTCGAGAGCGCACCCAGATTCTGATGGACAAAGCCAATATGCTCAACGGATTGGTCATCGGTACGGGCGACTTATCGGAACTCGCGCTGGGGTGGTGTACGTACAACGCGGACCATATGTCGATGTATGCAGTCAATGCCGGTGTGCCGAAGACGCTGGTGACGTTCTTGGTGGAATACGTGGCGGAACGATGGGACGACCAGAATGTGGCGGCCACCCTGCGCGATATACTGGATACACCCATCTCGCCGGAATTGCTGCCGCCGGATCACAACGGCGATATTGCGCACCGGACCGAGGACGTCATTGGTCCATACGAGTTGCACGATTTTTTCCTTTATCAGATCGTTCGATGTGGGTTCCCGCCCGATAAGACACTGTTTCTCGCCTGTCAGGCTTTTGCTGAGTCTTACAGCGATGCCGAGGTCCGCAAATGGCTGCACGTCTTTGTCGAACGGTTTTTCAGTCAGCAGTTCAAACGGTCTTGCATGCCGGATGGACCGAAAGTGGGCAGTGTTGCGCTTTCTCCACGCGGAGACTGGCGGATGCCCAGCGACGCCGTGGCGGAGGAATGGCTGCGGCTGGTTGAGTGAGAGCAACGATGTGTGGGTTTGACGTGCCGGATTCGTCACGAAAGCAAATGGGCGGACAACAGCGGCATGGGAAAGCGGATGTTTGGGAAAGGCAGTCTTCGTTTTGTGCGCTACGGTCACTGACCGATGAACCGAAAACGACTTGGGCGAAAACCATTCAGCACGAGTCTAAACCGACAATCAAAGGAGGCACAATATGGCACGCAACGTTACACTTTTCACTGGGCAATGGGCGGACTTGCCGTTGGAGACTTTGGCGGAGAAGGCTGCGGCTTGGGGGTACGACGGTCTTGAGCTGGCTTGCTGGGGGGACCACCTGGATGTTGCTCAGGCTGCGTCGGATCCGGACTACTGCAAGAAACAACGGGGCATTCTGGAAAGCCACGTACTTGGGTGCTGAGCAATCAGCAATCACCTGGCCGGGCAGTTGGTGTGTGACCCGAATGATGACGCGCGCTCGGATGGGTTTGCGCCGGCCGAGCTGGCCGGTGATGCTGAAGGGAAACGCAAGTGGGCCATCGAGCAGATGAAACTGACTGCACGGGCGGCCAAAAATATGGGGGTTGACGTAGTCTGCGGTTTTACCGGGTCCTCGATTTGGCACATGCTGTACAGTTTTCCTCCCGTGTCCCCAGCGATGATTGAGGCGGGATTTGCCGATTTTGCCGAGAAGTGGAATCCCATCCTGGATGTCTTCGGAGAATGCGGCGTGAAGTTTGCTCTCGAGGTTCATCCGACCGAGATTGCGTTTGATTACGTCACGGCGGAGCGTGCTCTCGATGCAGTTGCGCACCGGGAAGAATTCGGGTTCAATTTTGACCCCAGCCACTTGCATTGGCAGATGGTGGACCCGGCTATGTTTATTGATGAGTATGCCCACAGGATTTATCACGTCCACATGAAGGACGCGGCGGTGACCTTGGATGGGCGCAGCGGGATCCTTTCATCGCATCTGGATTTCGGCGAAGCAGGTCGTGGGTGGGACTTTCGCAGCCTCGGGCACGGCGGGGTCGACTTTGAAGAGATTATCCGTGCGCTGAATCGCATGAGGTATACCGGTCCCCTCTCGGTGGAATGGGAAGACAGCGGCATGGACCGTGAGCACGGGGCCGAGGAAGCGTGCCAGTTTGTAAAACAGACGGATTTCCTGCCGTCCGATATTAAGTTTGATGCGCAAATGGAAAAATAAGCGTGTTTTAAGCACCTTTGGGCGCATGGGCGGCACCGGTCTTCGGTTGCCGCCCTTTTTTGTTCTACGTGCGCGAATCTTTCTTATTTCGCATTTAGTCTGCTGTTTTTTTGCTCTGCCAATTGAGAAGACGCGAATAATGTGTATAGTATTTGAAGTTGTTTCATGGTATGGTTGGGAATTACCCTTGAAAGGCCTTCCTGTGGCTGATTTGTGTGCACTGTCACATCATTCCTTGCAATGCAGTTTGCCCGGCGTTGTCCGCTTGTTCCAGCGTCTGTTGAAGCAGGTATTATATGAACTGCCGAGCCGATGTATTATGTGCCCTTTGCTTCCCCGTTCAAGCCTCTGCCGGCATGCAGGTTCTGGTGCCTTTTCCGGGGGGAGACCCGCGGTGTAGCGCTTTCGGGACGTGCTTCTAAGGGGCCTGCGAGATACGACATTTCGCTTGCCTTGTTCTTGGTCCCGGCGCGTTGTGAACTGAGGGCAACGAACCGGGAACGAAGATCGACGGGCTCGCAGGCTGTTGAGCGAGAGTCTTGGCCGTGTTGTTCAGGTTTAGGAGATAATAGGTCGTATGGAAGAAGAAAAAATAGAATCACTGACGCCTGCCGAAGCAGTTGAGCTTCGTGCCGCCGCTGAAGCTGCGTACGATGAAAAACAGATTACTGTGCTGGAGGGGCTGGAGGCAGTTCGTCAGCGTCCCAGTATGTACATTGGTGATACCGGAGAGCGTGGTCTTCATCACCTGGTGTATGAGGTTCTTGACAACAGTATTGACGAGGCGCTTGCCGGTTATTGCGACACCATTTCTGTCTGCATCCACGTGGATAACAGTGTGACGGTGACGGATGACGGACGCGGGATCCCAGTGGGGATGCACGAGACGGAGAACAAGCCGGCTCTGGAAGTTGTCATGACCATGCTGCATGCAGGCGGCAAGTTCAACCACGACGCCTACAAGGTTTCGGGTGGGCTTCACGGTGTTGGTGTGTCCTGTGTGAACGCACTGAGTGAGTGGCTGGTGGCCGAGGTGCGCCGTGACGGGCGTCTTTACAACATGCGCTTTGAGCGGGGCAAAACGGTCTCTGAGCTCAAGGATATTCGCGCGGCGGACCACAGCGGGACATCCGTCTCGTTCCGTCCCGATCCAGATATTTTTGAGACGACCACATTCAAGTGGGATATTCTGTCCAAACGTTTACGCGAGTTGGCCTTTCTGAATGCGGGTGTGTCCATTTCGTTGCGCGACGAACGGGACGAAGAAGGCGACCGTGAGGAGACGTTCTGTTACGAGGGGGGGATTCGGGAGTTTGTCAAGCATCTCAATGAGGGTAAACAGGAGTTGTGCGAGCCCATCTATCTGAATGCCGAGCGTGAGGATGTGGAGGCTGAAATTGCTCTGCAATACAACGATGGCTACAGCGAGAATATCTTCAGCTATGCGAATAATATCAATACCATTGAGGGTGGTACTCATCTATCGGGATTTCAGGGTGCCTTGACGCGCACGGTCAATGCGTATGCAAAATCAATGCCTTCGTATAAGAATGAGCCGTCCGTGTCCGGGGGCGATGTGCGCGAGGGACTAACCGCGATCATCAGCGTAAAGGTACGGGATCCTCAGTTTGAGGGACAAACCAAAACCAAACTTGGCAACAGTGAAGTGCGCGGGATAGTTGAATCCATTTTGAATGAGGGTCTTGGCACCTATTTTGAAGAACATCCCCAGGAGGCCAAACAGGTGGTTGACAAGGCGTTGCTGGCATCGCGAGCACGTGAAGCCGCCCGCAAAGCACGCGAACTTACTCGGCGCAAGACGGCGCTGGACGGAATGTCACTACCTGGAAAGCTTGCCGATTGTTCGGAGAAAGACCCCAGCAAGGCCGAGTTGTATATTGTTGAGGGTGACAGCGCAGGCGGATCCGCCAAGCAAGGCAGAGACAGTTCGTTTCAGGCCATACTGCCGTTGCGGGGAAAACTTCTGAATGTGGAGAAAGCGCGTCTGGACAAGCTGCTTGATAACAACGAAATTCAGGCCCTGATCACAGCTGTCGGTTGCGGTATCGGTCACGACGAATTCGATATGTCCCGCCTCCGCTACCACCGCCTGATTATTATGACGGACGCCGACGTGGATGGCTCCCATATCCGCACTTTATTGCTGACTCTGTTTTTCCGCCAGATGAAACCCCTGGTCGAAAACGGCTATGTCTACATTGCCAAACCGCCATTGTACAAAGTTACCCGCCGAAAACGCGCGCAGTATGTGGAAAGCGATGACGTTATGGACAAGCTGTTGCTTGACCTTGCGTTGGACGATGTGACCGTGACTCGAGCCGATGGACGCGAGTTGAGTCGTGAGCAAATGTACGGTTTGATTCGGATTATCCGCGAGGGGACCGCCTTGACGCGCGGTCTCGGTCGCCATGGGATCAGTCCCAGCGATTACATTGCGCAGCGTTGTCCGGACACGAAACGATTTCCCATGGCCATCGTTCGCGTGCGTGAACTGGATGGGCTGATCACGGAGTCGTTTGTCTTCAGCGACGAGGAGGAAGCCGATTTAATAGCGGCGGCCGAAGCGCGTTTGGCCCCGGAAGTTGATGAGGAGACAGATCCTGACGACGCCACTGCTGAGGATACAGGAGCGGAGCCCTCGGCCGCCACTTCGGATGAGGCTGAGGAGACGCGCGGCGAAAAGACTGCGAATCCGAACATTGATGTTATCCCGGTCTATGAAGCTGCGGCATTCCATGACCTCGATGCGCGGCTCGCCAAGTACGATCTTGGAGTAGATCAGATGTTTGACGGGACAGACCCCTTGCTGATGGTGGAGAACAAAGGGGATTCAAAGCCGGTGACATGTCTCGTTGACATGTACGAACAAGTGCGAGAGGTCGGCAAACAGGGATTGCAGATCCAGCGGTACAAGGGGCTTGGGGAAATGAACCCCGATCAGCTTTGGGAAACTACGATGAATCCGGAAACCCGCAAGATGCTTCGGGTGACCATGGAGGATGCCTTTCAGGCTGAGCGTATCTTTACGCTGCTGATGGGTGAGGAAGTTGAACCGCGGCGGGCGTATATCGAGAAGTATGCGGCCGGGGTCACGGACTTGGATATTTAACCTGAAGGACACATCAGGACAATGGAAAGCAATATTGCACAGCACGATATCCCTGCAAGTATCGAAGACATCATGCATGAGGCCTACTTGCAGTATTCGCTCAGTGTCAACGTCGGACGTGCCATCCCTGACGTCCGCGATGGTTTCAAGCCCGTCCATCGACGCATCCTGTATGCCATGCGTCAGTTGGGGCTGACCAAGAGTCACGCGTATACCAAGTGTGCCAAAGTCGTGGGCGAAGTCATTGGGAATTACCATCCTCACGGGGATCAGGCGGCCTACGATACTTTAGTGCGACTTGCTCAAGAGTTCTCCATGCGGCACCCGTTAGTGGACGGGCAGGGTAACTTCGGCAGTATCGACGGTGACTCTCCTGCCGCCTACCGGTATACGGAATGTCGGCTTGAACGCCTGGCCGAGGAAATGCTGGCGGACATGGATCGTGATACGGTTGACATGCGTCTTACGTTTGACGAGGAGAACGAGGAGCCTGAAGTACTCCCCGCGGGTTTCCCCAATCTTTTGGTTAATGGCAGCACCGGTATCGGTGTTGGCATGGCCACCAGTATTCCACCCCACAACTTGGGTGAGATCATTGCTGCAACGGTTGCATTGATTGACAATCCGCTGGCCAGTGTGCGCGAACTGATGCAGCACGTGAGGGGGCCTGATTTTCCCACGGGGGCATCCATTATGGGATTTAACCCGATCATCGATCTTTATGAAACCGGCCACGGCGTGATTAAGATGAGAGGCAAAGCCGTCATCGAGGAGAACCAGGAAGATCGGGAACGCATTATCATCAGCGAAATACCCTATGCGGTCAACAAAACGCGATTGATCACAGAAATTGCGAACTGCGTGCAGGATAAGCGGATTCCTGGTGTGTCAGGACTGAACGATGAATCCAGCAGTCGCGTGGGAATACGTATTGTGGTCGATGTCAAGCGCAATGCCATGGGAACCGTGGTGTTGAACCAGCTCTATAAGCATACGTCCCTGGAAACGACGATGGGATGCCAGTTCCTGGTCATCGATCACAATCAACCCCGGACAATGAATCTGCGTCAGGTTCTCCAGGCGTACATCGATCATCGCTTGGAAGTGATCACTCGGCGTGCACGTTTTGACCTTGGTAAGGCGGAAGATCGTGCTCATGTATTGGCGGGGCTGCTGACCGCGGTCCAGAACATCGACGAAGTCGTTCGTATTATCCGCGAATCGCGAACTCGCGAGGAAGCGGGCGCAACACTTTCTGAACGCTTTGACCTCTCTGACCGGCAGACCGCCGCCATTTTGGATATGCGCCTTCATCAACTTACAGGACTGGCCACTGACCAACTCCAGGAAGAATTTGATGCATTGCAGGAAAAGATTGCGTACCTGAAACAGTTACTCTCCGACCGGCAGATGCGGATGCAGGTCATTAAGGACGAGCTGCTTGAGATCAAGAGGAAATATGCGGACGATCGCCGGACAACCCTTCTGCCGTCCGAGAAGGAACTGAATATTGAAGATTTGATCGCACGTGACATTTGTGCGGTCACCATTTCGGCGGCCGGTTACATCAAGCGTGTGCCCGCGGATACTTATCGCACCCAAAATCGTGGAGGTGTCGGGATTATTGGAATGCAGACCAAGGAAGAAGATCATGTTGAGCACTTGGTGACTGCCTGCACGCATGATTACATTCTGTTCTTCACAAGCCGCGGTCAGATGCACTGGCTCAAGGTGTACGAGATCCCGGAGGGTGCCCGCGTGGGCCGCGGCAAGGCGTTAGTCAACCTGGTTGAGTTGGCGCAGGATGAATATGTGCGCGCGATAATAACCGTTCCCGAACTTGATGTGGATGATCAATACGTGATAATGGCTACTGCCAACGGTATCGTTAAAAAGACAGCGCTCAACAAGTTCCGTCATTTGCGGCGCCGGGGAATTCGCGCAATCGTGTTGGATGATGGAGACGATTTGATCGACGCCCGTCTCACCGATGGAAAGCAGGAAGTTTTGTTGTCTTCGGAACATGGCATGGCGGTGCGTTTCCATGAGGGAGACTGTCGGCCGATGGGACGTGTTTCTCGGGGCGTCCGAGGTATGGAACTGCGGGACAAAAACGGAACTCTTTCGTCAGGCGTGGTGTCCATGACCATCGTTGATCCGGAGGCGGATCTGCTGGTTGTAACTGCCAAGGGAATGGGCAAACGTACCCGCTTAGGCACAGGCCACGCTGACCAAGACAAAGACATAATCGGGGGGTATCGATTGACCCGACGGGGTAGCAAAGGCGTCATAAGTATTCGGCTGGATGACAAGGATCGGGTGGTGGCTGCACTTCTGGTGGAAGAGGGCAACGAACTGCTCATGACATCCGTTAATGGTCAGATGGTACGAATAGGAACGGACGATATCCGGGCCATCGGGCGGAACTCCAAGGGAGTCCGTATCATGCGCCTGCGCGAGAAGGACCAGGTTGGCAGTGTTACCAAGGTCCTTAAACTCGAAGAGGAAGAAGAGTGTATGGAGACGGACGGTGAAAGCCCTGCTGCCGGTGGTGAAGGCAATGCCCAATCCGATGCCCCGCCTCCACCCTCTGAAAATGGCGCTGTGTCCGACTCCGCTGAGACGAGTGGTCCCGATACCTCGCCCGAAGACAATGAATAGGCTTGTGCCCTTGGTTCATACGGCTGCGAGAAAAATGTGCCGGAGGGAAGCTTCGAAAGCTTCCATACCAGTGATGGCTCATCAGGGGTATTCCGCAAAAGGGGGTCCGTGCTGCGATTGGAGCTTCGGTCTGGATCGGGTGTTAACCGCAGTGTGGCCCACGCCCACACCTAAAGTCATCGTTAGTGGTCCATGAAACATCGAGCCGCCAAACAACCGTCTCTGGAAGAATGTCGCGAAAAAGCGCTGCGGCTGCTGGACCAGCGTCCGCACAGTGTAAGGAATTTACGAGGTAAACTGCGGAAACGCTCATTCAGCGCCGACGTAATCGACCGAGTCATTCGGGAATTCCAGCGTCTTGGTCTGCTGGACGACGAGGCCCTGGCGCGAGACTACTGTGTATTCAAGAGAGCTGGGTCTCGGCCAATCGGCCGCCGGCGTATGATGCAGGATCTCCACCGGCACGGTATTGACCGTGAGGTGGCGGAGAATGTGCTTCGTGACGTGTGGGACGATGATGGAGAAGAAGGGGAACTCCAGCGTGCTCTTGCTGCCGGAGAAGGCAAGGTTCGTCTCATGCAGAGCGAGGATGATCCGCGTAAAGCTCGCGCGAAATTGTGCGGTTTCCTTGCACGCCGTGGTTTCTCCCCTGCCGTTTGTATGGCTGCCGCAAAAGAGTTGATGGGGTCTGATTAAGTATATGATTAACTGTTATCAATATGTGTCACGGCGCGCTGTCGTCTTGACAGGATATGAGTCTTGAAATGCCTGGTTTTTTACGCATTTTCAAAAGGCGCGTTCTTCGGGGTTCTGACAGCCGAACGGAAAAGCATCCACCGGTTGCTGAGCGGTTGGCGCGCAAATCGGACTTCCGAGAATTGCCCATTGACGATCGTATCCTGTCAGCGATCGGTGGTCTGGGATTTGTTCATTGCACGCCGGTTCAGAAACAGACATTGCCGACTGCTTTGGCGGGGCGTGATGTGACGGCCATGGCACAGACGGGGACAGGGAAAACGGCCGCGTTCCTGATAACGATCATTCAGCGGACGCTGAATGGGGACCGTGGTCCACGGCATGCCGGCACGCCAATGGGGTTGGTATTGGCACCGACGCGGGAATTGGCGGTGCAAATTGGTCGGGACGCTGACGAACTTTCCGAAGGAACAGATTTCAGGCATCTGGTTGTTTATGGCGGCCTTGGTTACAAGGAGCAAGCCCATGCGCTGGAGCATCCTGTGGATTTGGTGGTGGCTACCCCGGGGCGACTGATGGATTACATGGGGAAACGAATCGTTGACTTGTCGCAAGTGGAAATCCTTGTAATCGATGAGGCCGACCGGATGCTGGATATGGGGTTTATTCCAGACGTACGGCGCATTCTCCGGACATTGCCTTCCAAAGGGGATCGTCAGACGTTGCTTTTCAGTGCCACTTTGCCGGATGATGTGTTGAGACTTGCCAATCAGTGGATGGACGATCCGTTGCGTGTGGAAGTGGATACTGAGCAGATTGTTGCCGGTGAAATCGAGCAACGGTTGTATACCATCACCGCACACGACAAGTTCGCCTTGTTGTTAAATATCTTGGAAAAAGAAAAGTCCGATCGTGTCTTAGTGTTCTGCAACCGGCGGATAGCCTGTGAAACGCTCCATCGAAAGTTGCATCAATATGGAGTGAATGTTGCACTCATGACGGGCGATGTGCCGCAGAAAAAACGAATGAAAGTCTTGGAGGCCTTTCGCAACGGTCGTATTCGCGTCATTGTTGCAACGGATGTTGCCGGTCGTGGTATCCACGTGGAAAATATCACGCATGTTATCAACTACGATCTTCCATACGAACCAGAAAACTACGTGCACCGCATCGGACGTACCGGTCGTGCCGGCGTCCGCGGACAGGCCGTCAGTTTTGCTTGCGAGGAAAGTGCTTTTGAACTGCCGGCAATTGAAGATTACATCAAGCAACCCCTTCGGGCGGAGCGACCCGACTCTAATATGCTCAAGCTTCCCCACCCCAAGCACCCTCCGGCACCCGATCACCAGCAGGGGCCAAGCAACAAACGGCGACGTGGAAGCCGGCAGCGCCGTCAGCGGCACTAACTGGTCTGATCTGTTCATCAACCTCAAAGACTCAAAGACACAAAGAACTGTCCCCTATTGGTGTATGGCATGTTTCCGTATTATCGCTGCTCGGTTTGGTTGAGACATGTAGGTGCGGTGTACTCGCATACCGCGATGTCGAAGCGTGTGAACTCTGGTCTTCGGCATAAACGAATCGGCCACAACGCACTTGGAGCTTTCGAGCCGTCGTGGTGACTAGAGTTCGTTAACGGTGATCGAGGGGATTAGTTCTCGGACTTTGTCCGGCGAGAAACGTGCAGGATCCCTGGTTATGCAAGAGGCGGTTGCGGTGGCCAGTGCTTCGCGGAAAACATTGGCCAGGTTATCGGCGAAGCTCCCAGCGAAGTCGGCTTTCTTGATGTTCTGTTGCTTTGCTTTTTCCTCCGTTAATCGAGCAACCAGAACGGCGGTCATGGTATCGCCGGCACCCAGAGGATTCTGCACCGTTCCCATCGCGGGGATATCGAATCGCCAGGCGTGATTACGGGTGAAGAGGTACGCCGCTTCGGAGCCAGCCGTCACGCCCACGATCTCTATTGGATAGTCGCTGAAGATGCAGTGCGCGGCTGTTGAGATGTCGTTTTCACCGGTAACCTCAGTGAGTTCCCGTGTGTTGATTTTCAACATATGCGCACCCGCGGCAAAAGCAGCTTTGGCATTCTTGTACG
>JAIPIM010000083.1 GCA_021734725.1 Minisyncoccota bacterium
GTTCGTCATGATTCTTCAGGATCTACAGTTCGCCAAGCGGTCGCCGGGTGGAACCGCCTCCCACATTTGTGTGGGCACTGTACAAGAATAGCGGGGTCGCCGGGTGGAACCGCTCCGAAGTGTCGGAGTACAGGAAGCACCCCCCATTTTTGTGTGGACGGTGTACAAGAATAACGTGGGAGGGGCTTCCATGCCGCGACCGCACACGTTAAAAACTGTGCTAAGAAGTCTCTTGCAATCGGTTTCATGGTTGTTGTTATTGGCAAGAAGCGGCTTGCGGGGAGGCTTCAATCGGTGCAAGTAATTACGAGCTGGCCGGACAAGGTCCCGCGAAGACTGCCCACTCGCTAAAGACTCGCTGCCACCGCCGTCTAAAGACGGAACTCTGACATTAGCGCGGGTCGCATGTATGATTTGTGATGAAATCATAGTCGTTGTCATTTTTTCGGGCGCTTACGCGATCGTTATATTTTTTGTGCGAACAACAATTTTCCCGCTAACTTCTTGAGCCATCGTTGATGTGTGGGTGCCAGCCCGGTGTCGACAACCACGATGTCGATGTCTTTCCAGTCGGCAAACTGAACAAACGAAGTCGTTCCGAACTTGCTGCTATCCGCAACCAAGACCGTTTTTCCCGCACTTGCGATCATGGCTCTGGATACACCGGCAATGTTTTGACAGCGGGTGTACAGACCCTTTTGGTCGACGGCGTCCGCACCGATCACCGCGACATCGGCACGGAAGGACGCGAGATTTTCTTCCGTGAGCGGCCCGGATAAATCGGGACTGCCGCGATTGACGGTGCCGCCTAGAAGCACGAGCTCCAGTTGGTCATGCGCCAGCAGCGCCGATGCGATCGCCAGGGAAGAGGTCAGGACTTTCAAGTCAGGGATCCCTTTGATGGCCTTGGCGACTTCAAGCGTGGTGGTGCCGGTGTCCAGTATCATGGCCGTTCCTGGAGGAATATGCCGGGTGGCCTCTCGGGCTATGGCCTGTTTTTCCGCCAGCCGTGCCTGCCGGCGTTCCTGAAACGCGAAGGCGACGACGGACGGCGCGGTCAGTACCGCACCCCCATGCGTTCGCGTAATCCGCCCCTCCGCGGCAAGTGCCTCAAGATCCCGCCGGATGGTCATGGGCGTGACCTGGAAACGGTCAGCCAATTCGGCCACACTGACCTCGTCCCGCGCGGTCAGCAGCTCCAGAATGTCTTGAGCCCGTGTCGATGTTCGCGGTTTGATCATGGATCCTCCCTCGTTCAGGACGTACTCGCATCAAAAGGGTTTTCGGTAGAGGACATGCCAAGCGCATCGGCCACTTTCCGGTACGTCACGTTTCCTTGGTGCGTGTTAAGGCCTGGACGCAGTTCCGGAACGTCCCGCATGGCCCGCGCCAGCCCGACGTTCGCCAGTCGAAGAACATAGGGAAGGGTGGAATGCGAAAGTGCCTGTGTCGCGGTACGTGCATAGGCACCGGGCATATTGGTGACGCAGTAGTGCACCACACCCTCCTCAGTGTATACCGGTGCGTCATGGGTAGTCGGGCGTGAGGTCTCAACACACCCGCCCTGATCAATGGCAATGTCGACAATGACCGAGCCGGGCTGCATCCGTCCAAGAAACGCACGTGTGACCAGTTTGGGCGCCTCAGCCCCCGGAATGAGGACCGCGCCAATCACCAGATCAACGTCGGGAAGGCGTTCCCTGAGCGCTTCTTCCGTTGAATACACCGTGCGCACGGCCCCCTGCGTGACCTGTTCGATAACGGTCATCCGCTCGACGTTTACTTCCAGGATCGTGACGGCCGCACCGATGCCATGTGCGATGCGCGCGGCGCTGAACCCCGCCGTGCCGCCACCAAGCACCAGCACGTTGGCGGGGGATACGCCGGGAACACCAGCTGGCAGGACGCCCCTGCCACCTTGCGGGCCAGACAAAAAATAGGCACCCATAAGCGGGCTCATTCGCCCCGCGATCATGCTCATGGGTTCCAGCAACGGCAGGCGGCGGCCGGATTGCACCGTTTCGTACGCGATAGACGTCACGCCGGCGTCGCATAATGCTCGCGTCAGAGGTTCGTTCGCCGCGAGATGAAGAAACGTGAAAAGCGCAAGATCTTTTCTGAAATACCTGTACTCGTCGGGCACGGGCTCCTTAACTTTAACCACCATGTCAGCGGCCCACGTATCTTCGGCGCGGGAAACTACCGTTGCGCCGGTATCGGCATAGTGGCGGTCGGAAAAGCCCGCGCCTTCCCCCGCCCCGGTCTCCACGGTCACTGCGTGGCCTGCGTTTACCAGCTCTCGGACAGCCGCCGGCGTGCAGGATACGCGGCCCTCGCGAATCTTCACCTCCCTGGGAATACCAATGTTCATTAGCAAGGCTCCTTCGATGCTCTGGCTTGCGGCCCGGAGGACCGCGTTACCCGGCCGGCGCAATTATACCATGCGCGCTAACGTTTGCTTCATGCACTCAACCACAAAGTCAACCACCGGACGGTCCGCGATCAACGGCAGTTTCGTAAGGACAACCGGGGGGCAGTCTGCTTTATACGTCTGGGCGCTGACATCGAGGCCGCGGTCCCCGAGCTCGGTCGTAAACGTTGTGGCTTGCCGCAAGTCTCCGAATCGCAGACTCGTCATGTGATGCCACCCGTCGATGTCGTTGATGACGTGAGGGTACCGCGCGGCCAGTTCGCCCAGACGCGTTTCATAGTACGCCCCGACAGCACTGGTTATCGCGGAGTTCGCCTGCGCCCATTCCATGGTGACAAGATAGGCCAGAGACGCCAGTTCCTCCTGGCCGTTGGTCACTAATGCGCCGAACTGCGGCAGCGCGTCCATGGCCGCGCTGAAAAGAAGACGCGAGGCCGGATACTGACCGCCCGGGAACCCTTTGCCAATGGCCACAAACGTCGGATGCAGCCCGCATTCCCGGAAAAGATAAAGCTCGGAAGACCACATGCACGTCTGAATTTCGTCGGCGACGGTGGGGACATCGTGCGTTTCGCACAGCTTGTAGGCATGCTCGAGAAATGCCGGTGTCAGCCGTCGCGCACCGTAGTTCATCATGATAATTTCATGAAAGAATCCGGCGATTTTGAAGGGGCCCTTCTCGTATGACGCAAACGCGTTGTCAAGATCCTCTATGCAATTCGGGCGAATGGGTACAACCTTCCACAGATTGTTGTTCTCCAGTTTTTTGTGAAAGCCGGGCCACATGCCGCGCATCATCTGCGTAAGGATCGTGGTGCCGTGATAGTTCGCCTGCAATCCGCCGTCCTCGTTGCCCATCACCAGAATGACTGGAGTGCGTCCCGCGTATGTCGGCGTCGGCATGTGCGGTTCAATGCGATAGAATCGTGCCAGGATCATCTTGAGTGCGGCCTCAACGGCCAGGCTGCCGGTCTCGAGATTGAGGACTCGATTTAGCGCGCGCATATCCCCGGTGCGATCCAGTACACGCCCCAGGGCTGCGTCATCATCACGTTTCAACCCGTTGGCCGTGCGGATCAATTCGCGTTCGAGTAAGCGGGTGATGTGTCCCCGCGTATTGTTGTGCGTGGCATTGGGAATTCCCAGGGCCCGTGCTTTATCGAGCAGGTGATACCCCGGGAAGCTATGCCCCAGCGGCGCATGATAGTGTTCGCTCTTGCTGATCAGGTAAAGCTGCCCGTCCTCGCCAATACGGTAATATCCACCACCGCTCAAAGGGGCGGCAGCGGTCTTGGTGGCTTCACAAAATTTCGCGGAACCCGCGCCGTCGGACGTGTTGCACAACGACGGTTCAACAACACACGTCCCAACTTTGTTCAGCAAGCCGGTCAAATGTGCCTGAAAGCTCTTGGGGTAGAAGTCCACCTTCGCATGCGTAAGCGCATCGAGGGTGTCGTCCGCCGTGTCAACCAGCACCCTATGCGCGGAACACACGGCCCGCACGTACTCGTCACCCAGCATGTCCGCCAACGACCTCAGGACCGGATTAAACCACGCCTGCTCCACTTTACCCTCACGATGTTTTAATGTGTTCGTTTCTGTCTATAACAAACAATAACGCATCTGACGAGTGTGTCAAGCGAAAAAAGGGGGAGGCCGGATCTTTTTTCTTGCTTAGGCAGTTCGCTTCCCAACGGGATTTCCATGAATAGCGGAGGGACGCAGTCCCTAATGTGGGAGGCGCTTCCACGCGACGACCGCGGTTCAATCCAACCCACCAGTAAACACCAATCATTTCTTTGAAAACGTAAAAAATCGTAACCGTTCACAGTGGTAACTGCTATGTCTCAAAAATCCTAAGAGGCAGGCCCGGCGCGTATACGATTGCTGGACGGCGCAATGGTTTGTGGTATCTTAGCCAGCACGATCATCCGCATTGGCGTATTGGTCGGCGGTTGACCATCATTAACGACATCGGAAGCATGGAGGAACTGTATGTATGAAACGCTATCTGCTGTGTGTGTTGGGATTGGCGGCGATGATCATGACGGCGGGCTGTGGGAAGAAGGACGAAGGCGGCAACGCGGCGACGGACCAGCAGGGAAAACTCACGATTGCGGTGATTCCCAAGAGTACGGCGAATGAATTTTGGGAAACCGTTCAGGCCGGGGCCATGACCGCGGCTGAGGAACTCGGCGTTGACGTGAAATGGGAAGGTACCGTTACGGAGACGGAAATTGCCGAGCAGAACAAGATAATCGAGAATATGGTTAACCTCGGTGTCGACGGCATGGCGCTGGCGCCGCTGAACAAGCGTGCTATGGAGAAGCAGGTGAGGAATGCCGTGAATGCAGGGATCCCTGTCGTGGTGTTCGATTCCGCGGTTGAGGGCGATGCCCACTCCAGTTTCGTGGCGACGGACAACCATAAGGGCGGCGCTCTCGGCGCCGAGCATATGATTGAGCTTCTTGGAGACAACGGCGGCAAGGTCATGGTCATGCGGTTTGTGCAGGGTACGGGCAGCACGGAGGCGCGTGCCGCCGGATTCATGGAAACGGCCGAGGCCGCCGGTATCGATATCGTGGCGGACCCCTATCCGGACACCGGGACGATCGAGGGGGCGAAGACTGTGGCGGTGAACACGTTCGAGGGCTTTATCGAGGACGGCGAGCTGGAATTGGATGGTGTTTTTGCCTGTAACTTGGTGGCGAGTCTCGGGGTCGCGTCGGCACTCGACGATTTGCGTAAGAGCGGGGTGGACGTGGATGTCAAGTTTGTTGGCTTTGACACGTCGAAAAAACTGGTCGACGAATTGCAGGCAGGCACTATTGACGCACTGGTCGCCCAGAATCCCCGGCGCATGGGGTACCTGGCGGTCCAGACCATCGTAAAAGTGGTACGCGGAGAGCCGGTGCCGGACGTGGTGGATACCGGTGTAAAACTGGTCACCCGCGAGAAACTCGAAAACGATCCCGAGATCCGTAAGCTGGTGGGATTGGAGTGAGGCGGTTCCCTCCGGCGGTCAAACCCGTCACCCGCCGGTTGGCGGCCCTGGAGGACCGCTTTACTGGCTGGCGCACTGCCGCTGAGCATGTGTACGGGCTTTGGTCGCGGCCTATGGGTAACGGGTAGCGCCACGGGCCACAGCAGATACAGGTGAGGTGATGGCCGACGACACGAGATCTGAAAACAACGATTCCCTTGCCCTTCGCCTGGAGATGCGCGGTGTTCGCAAGCGTTTCGGTGCGACGCACGCGTTGGTGGGCGTGGACTTGGCCGTGAAACCCGGTGAGGTGATGGCGCTTGTCGGGGAGAACGGTGCGGGTAAGAGCACGCTCATGAAGGTATTGTCCGGTGCGCACCCGGCGGACGCCGGTTCAATGCGTCTCGACGGGGAACCCTATGTGCCGTGCAATCCGTTGCACGCACGGCAGTGTGGCGTGGCCATGATCTATCAGGAACTGTCGCTTGCCCCGCACCTGTCCGTCATGGAGAACATTCTGCTCGGTGTCGAGCCGACCCGCGGTATGTTGCTCAACCGCAAGGCCATGCGTGAGCGTGCGTTGGCCGCGCAGCAAGAAGTTGGAATGGGCCATGTTTCGCCAGACATCAAGGTTTCCAGCTTATCCCCGGGTCAGCAGCAGTTGGTGGAAATTGCGCGTGCCGTTACGCTGGAGTGCCGAGTCCTGGTGCTTGACGAGCCGACCAGTTCTTTGACGCGGCACGATATCGAGAATCTGTTTGCCTTGGTTCAGCGGCTCAAGGCCCAAGGGCTATCCATTGTTTATATTTCGCATTTTCTGGAAGAGGTGCGCGAGATATCCGATCGGTTTACGGTGTTGCGCGATGGTGAGACGGTAGGAGGGGGGATCACCGCGGACACAACGACGCATGAGATCATTACCATGATGGTCGGTCGTGAGGTGGACGATCTTTATCCGCGGTCCGCACGGTCGCCCGGCGACGTTGTTCTGGAGGTGAATGAGCTGGGTGGCGAGCGCCTGCCCGTATCGGCTTCTCTTTGTCTGAGGCGCGGCGAAATACTTGGCATGGCCGGGTTGATCGGTGCGGGGCGCACGGAGCTTATGCGCGCCGTCTTCGGTCTGGACGGAGTGCGTGAGGGAAACGTGAAGGTGGGGATCTACAGCGGCATCGCTGATCCTGCAAGACGCTGGAAGCAGGGAGTGGGAATGGTGAGCGAGGATCGAAAGAACGAGGGTCTTGCGGGGGGCCTGAGCGTAGCCGATAACGTGACACTGTCGCATCTTCGGGGGCTCGGGCCGTGGCGATTCGTACTGCCGTCGCGCCAGCGCAAAGCCTGTCACCGGTGGCTTCGCCAGATCCCCATAAAATGTCAGTCACCCGCGCAACCGGTCAATGCACTGTCGGGGGGCAACCAGCAGAAGGTAGCGGTAGCACGATTGCTGCATGCCGACGTTGACGTGTTGTTGTTGGATGAACCAACCCGGGGCGTTGACGTGGGTTCGAAAGCTCAGATCTATGAACTCATCGACGATCTGGCGCGGGGCGACCCCGACATCGGACGTCCGCCGAAAGCCATTCTCATGATCAGCAGCTACCTGCCGGAATTGCTCGGTGTATGTGACCGGATCGCCGTCATGTGCCGCGGGCGGCTGGGCGAGGCGCGTCAGGTCGACGAGTGGGATGACCATCGGCTGATGATTGCGGCGACGGGACATGACCGGCTGGCGATTGCGGGCGACGGGGTACTGTCGGACGTATAATGAAAACGGATGAGGAAAGGAGCGACGGCATGTGACAATACACTTACTCTCAGACTTAACCGACACACTTCACCGGATACTCTTAACCGGCTCTCTTGCAACGGTTAGAGCTATGACGAGTAAGCAGGTCGGTTAAGGGTGTCCGAGGAAGGGTGGCGGTTAAGTGTAGCGAACAATGGGGGAAGCGGTCGATATATGGCTAACCCCATGCAACAGCGATAATTAGACGTGAATACTTGCTGTCAGCTTTGACAGAGCCGGCAAAAGGTATGAGGACGCCTGATAATAATGAGTGACAAGAATAACACGAGCGATGTAGGCCGGGAGACGCGTCCGAATGGGTTGGCGTTTCATTCAGGATGGATGAATACACTGGGACGGTTTCTGGCCTTGCTTCTGGTGTTCGCCTTTTTTGCCGTGCTGGTGGATGGCGGCAAGTTTTACACGGTACGCAATCTGGAGAACATTATCCGGCAGAGCGCTGTGTATGCCACCGCCGGGCTGGGGATGACCATGGTGATTATCACGGGCGGCATCGATCTTTCGGTGGGATCGATCATTGCGCTGTCAGTGGTGGTGGTTGCCTGCGTTCTGGACCTGTCGGCGGGGGGCGTCGGGGACGCTCACTATCTGATCAACCAATGGCCTGTTCTTCTGCCGATCCTCGCGGTGCTTGCCGGGGTTGCCGCGGCCACGCTTGCGGGGATGGCGAACGGCTCCATGATTGTCGGCCTGCGCCTGGTGCCGTTCATTGTCACACTGGGATCCATGGGGATGGTTCGGGGACTTGCCAAGGGGATAGCCGACGAACGCGATATTTACCCGCCTGAAGACACATGGATAAGCTCGATCATGGACCCGACGCTGACCAGCGCCGACCGTAGCTGGATGGTGTTGCCGCCGGGCGTGTGGTTATTGTTGGTGGGCGTGGCCGCGGCATGGTTTCTTCTACGCTATACACGGCTGGGCAGGCATATTTACGCGGTTGGATCCAATGAAGAGACGGCGCGGTTATGCGGCGTGCGCGTGGGCCGTACAAAAATGGTTGTTTATGCGATGACCGGCTTTTTCTGTGGATTGGCCGGGCTCATGCAGTTTTCCTACATTGGAGGAGTCGGTCAGCCGACGACCGCGGTTATGTATGAGTTATTTATCATTGCGGCGGTCATCATAGGCGGGGCCAGTTTTAGTGGGGGTGAGGGATCTATTCTCGGGACGCTCATAGGGGCCCTTATTATCACCATTCTCTACATGGGCGGCCAACAGATGGGGTGGCCGAAATGGGTCCAGGAAATGGTGATCGGTGGAATTATTATTGCGGCGGTGACACTCGATCAGGTACGACACAGAAAGATGGTCTGATCGTCGCGGGAAGCGGAAGCGGATCGTTAACCGTTATCGTCGCCTGCCATCGCGTGGGCCGCTTGGCATGACCCTATGCGACAAGGTATCGCATGGGCACTTGAATGTGTAGGCTCCGCTTTGGAGGTCGACCGTCACTTTTCCGTTTGTCACCGCAATGCGGGATACGCCTTCGCTCTCTGAAGCGGGCTCATCGTGTTCCAACAGGTTGTCGGTTGAATCGGTCGGCAGCCTGAGGGTTCCCTTTGTGTTGGGGGGCAATGTTACGCTGACGCGGAAGTCATTGTCGTCGATGTCCCATCGTATGGCCGCGATTCCGTGAAGGGTGTTGCACGAAGCGCCCGCATACGTCAAGCGCTTATGCGTGAAATCGGGAATTGGCTCGAAGAGGATATGCCCGAATCCGGGCCGCTGTTCGTCGACATTCAAGCCCGCGCAGACTGTGTAAAGCCATTCGCCGATGGCGCCGTACGCGTAGTGGTTGAATGAATTCATGCCCGGATCCTGCCAGCCGCGCTCCGGTGTCCATCCGTCCCACCGTTCCCAGATGGTGGTAGCGCCTTGCGTTACGGGAAACAGCCAGGAGGGGCATGTATCTTGGAAAAGCAGGTTGTAGACGCTGTCCACGTGACCGGTTTCGGTAAGCGCGAACGTGATCTGATTTGCGCCCACGAACCCAGTCGTAATGTGATTGTCGTGTGCATGCACGTCAGCGGCGATCCGATCGCCGGCGGCGACCCGTTTATCTGCAGGCAGCAGGTCAACATTCAGTGCCAGCGAATACACGGTCTGTGTATCTCCCACGATCCGACCGTTCGGGGTGACGAACTCGCGTTGAAAAGCTTTCCGGACGCGTTCGGAAAGCGCTTCAAATCGCTTGGCGTCGTCGTTGCGATTGAGTATCGAGGCGATGGTTGCCATGAGGCGTGAGGTGTAGGCAAAATACGCGGTGCCGACCAGATCCTTGGGTGTAGCGGTCTGATCATTTCTTGTTCCTGGATGATCCATGGCCAGCCAGTCTCCGAACCCTTCCGCCGGACGGATAAGCTGACGGCTGGTAGCCTCCTGGTAGGCAATCCATTGGGTCATGGCCTCGTAGTGGTCTTGCAGAATTCGGTTATCGCCAAAGCACCGATACAGTGTCCATGGAACGATAATTACGGCGTCGGCCCAGGCGGCCGCGCCACCGGCAATCGTTTCTCCGTCCGGTGCCTGGAGAACATCCGGCGCTACGTGCGGCACCGAGCCGTCCGTGCCCTGGTCGTCCGTTAGATCATCCATCCACTTATGGATGAACGGCGCAACATTAAAGTTATGACAGGCAGTGCGAATGAACACCTGCGCGTACCCGGTCCAGCCCAGGCGTTCATCGCGTTGCGGGCAGTCCGTCGGCACTTCCAGATAATTTCCTTTCTGTCCCCACACGATATTGTGCTGTAACTGGTTAATCCGCGGGTCACTGCACTCGAACTCGCCAGTGGGTTGCATGGCGTTATGCATGACGACACCCGTGACGGCATCGAGGCTGGGCGAAGTGTCCAGGCCGGTGAGTTCAACATACCGGAACCCGTGGAACGTGAACGTGGGTTCCCAGTGCACCCTGCCGTTCTCCGCAAAAGTGTACTGGTCAGTCTGTGCGGCCTTACGGAGATTTTTTGTATACAGTCTACCGTCGTTCTCCAGCACTTCCGCGTGTCGCATTGTAACGGTCTGACCGGCCTTTCCGGAGATTGACAAGCGGACGCGACCGACCATGTTTTGCCCGAAATCAAAGATGTACATGCCCGCTTCAGGTTCCGTCATTGCAGTGGGGGAAAGGGTGTCCACGCATTGTACGGGTTCGACTTTTTTCCCGGTTCGTTTTTCTCCCTGGTCAGGGTATACTTCCACAGGCGCCCACGCGCTGTCATCGAATCCCGGAGCGGCCCATCCTGGTTTCTGCAGGCGCGCATCGTAGATTTCGCCGTTGTAAATATCGCTTGATCTGATGGCTCCGGTGCTCCACCGCCACGTGTCGTCCGTACCGATAATAGTGCTGCTGCCGTCGGCGTAATGGATCACCAGTTGGGCCAGCACCTGCGGATCCTGTCCATAAAACCCACGCCCTTCACTGTGCCAGTCGGCGAGGTATCCGCAGTACCAGCCGTCGCCCAGGAGGAGTCCGATGGCGTTGGTTCCTTGTTCAAGCGAATCGGTGACGTCATACGTCACGTATTGCACGCGTCGGTTATAACTGCTCCACCCCGGTGACAGTTCATCGTTGCCGACTCGGCCACCGTTGACGAACGGCCGACAAAGCCCACGAGCCGCCACGTAAAGACGGGCACGCAACACGTCGGGTCCGATTGCAATGTTGCGCCGCAGCATCGGGGCTGGTTGGCTGGCATCACGCGGGCGCGGTTGCGGGCCTATCCATTGCGCCTGCCAGTCCGATCGTTCCAGTAAACCGGCCTCCCACCACGACGGCTCGCTCCATTCAGACGGCTTGCCATCTCGATCCCATATGCGCACTTTCCAAAAAACGCGCTGACCGGAAGAGACGGGCGTGCCGGCATAAGGCACCTGGATCGTCCTGTTGCTTGCAACGCGTCCAGTATCCCAAAGGTCCCCTTCGTTCCTGGACAGGAAAGCGCTTGTGCTTGCGCACAAGATCTGGTAGGCGGATTGAGAAATTGCGCGTGCGCTATGGGGAGCGTGCAGTCGCCAGAACAGCCGTGGTCGGGTGCTATCGATGCCAAGCGGCTCCGTGAGGTACTCGCATCTCAAATCAATGGGGAAAACATTCGTCATAAGTTTGATCCGGTGTCCTGTAAACCTATAGAGTTGGAAAGGGGTCCAGCCGGGCCGCAAGCCGACGCATACAAGCGGACACACATCATGCACGCGGGTCCTTCGGGGGCGCTATCGAACCGCACACTTACCGTTTCACGCGGGCGTTGCCCTCCCAGACACTCCAGATCTGGTCTTCGTCAGCCGGTTCAGCATAGTCCGTCATGAGCGTGGTCACCAGGGCACCGCTTGCCCAGCCGAATTGCATGCACTGTTCCGGTTCCCAGCCGCGCAAGATACCGTAAAGCAGTCCGCCCACAAACCCGTCGCCGCCGCCGATGCGGTCGAGAACCGTTATCTCACGCGGTTCCACCACGTGCCATTGGTCTCCCTCGGCCATGATAGCTCCCCAGCGGTGGCAATTGGCGTTCACGACTTCTCGGAGAGTTGTAGCAAACATGCTGGCTTGAGGATACTGTTTCCTGACACGCTCGATCATGGTCTTGAACGTGTCGATTTTTTCAGCCAGATCTTTCCCCCCCGCTTCCGGGCCCGCAATGTCCAGGCACAACTGAAAATCTTCTTCATTCCCGACGAGAATGTCGGAGATGCCGGCTATTTCGCTGAAGATATTGTGCAATTCACCTTCGCGGCCCTCCCAGAACGATGCTCGATAATTGAGATCGAACGAGATCCGGGTGTCGTATTTCTTGGCTGCCCGGGCAAGCTCAAGGCAGAACGTGCCGGTGTCCGGTGACAGTGCGGCAATCAAGCCCGACAAGTGGACAATCTGTACGCCTTCCTTGCCGAAGATCCGGTCCATGTCGAAATCGTTGACATTCAGTGTTCGACCGACTTCACCCGCGCGGTCGTTGTGAACGCGCGGTCCCCGCGAGCCGCAGCCGCTGTCGGCAAGATTAAACTGATGCCGAAACCCCCAGGGCCCTCCTTGATCCACATCGATTCCTTCGCAGTCCATATGACGACCGGCCAGATCGTCTTTGATGAGTCGGGCAACCGGACTGTCCTTCACAAAGGTGGTCAATACTTTGACCGGCAGGCCGAGATAGGCACTGACGCTTGCCACGTTTGATTCGGCACTGGTCACCTGCATGGTCAGCATGCGCGCATTGTGCATTGGCTGACCGTTGACGGGCGTCAGACGGACCCCCATGCTTGTCGGCACGACCAGAGCGTAGTCGCATTGGGAACGAAGGGTTAAGCTCATAACAATCCTCCTCGATGAACAACTAGTCTATTTTACTGTAGATCAGGTGAACGTCACGGGTGGGACGACGGTGGGCTTGCACCGGTTTGCCGTCCATGTAGGCTTGTGCCTGGCGGGCGTATTCACGCACTTCAGCTGAGGGAGAAAGCTCATTAGGCGAACCCATTCCCGCGGAATTGGTGGTGTCCCGGCTTTGCATCGTAATGACTTTTTCTGCAAACGGTGTCAGTGCGGCGTCCCGGCGGGTGCCTTCCGCCAGGGCCCAGCAAGCCGACACAAGCACATAATCGGGTTCGAACATCATCATTCCCATAACGGGAATAACCGGCGTGGTGGCTTGACGGACCAGTCGCTCGGCAAGGTCCTCCGGCATCGACGGCAGTTTACCACTGGCCCAGCAGGCTATATTTCGGTGCTTGGACGAATAGTCAGACCCGGCGGAGGTGCTTCTGAGTACCGTGAGAAGAGTCGGGGCGAATGACGGATGAGCAATGCGGCCCATGGCGAGAAGCGATGCCTCGCGAACGTTGGTGTCAGGATCGGATACGGCCCTGAGAACAGCCTCTCGAACACGCGGCCCCGTTGCGTTACCGAGAACCAAAA
>JAIPIM010000084.1 GCA_021734725.1 Minisyncoccota bacterium
GTCTTGAGATAGGGTACGGAAGGGGCCCCCGCTGGCTGTGAGGATTAACCTGGAGATTGTGTCGGGGGCATGCCCCTCCAGGCACTGGAAAATTGCCGAATGCTCGCTGTCAACCGGCAGAATGCGGCTGCCGCATCGCCGCGCTTCACCCATTACCAGTTCGCCGGCCATGACTAGAACTTCCTTGCTCGCTAAGGCTATATCCTTTCCGGCCCGGATGGCTGCCAGCACGGGCAACAACCCTGCCGTACCCGTGATAGCGCACAGCACCATGTCCACTTCAGGTGCCGTGACCATGGCAATCAATCCATCATGATCGCTCGTAACCTCACAGTCCGAGGGAACTGCCTGCTTCAAACGGGCATGGAGGGACGGTTCGGCAATCGCCGCCCGCCGGCACCCAAATTCCTGGACCTGCTCGGCCACGCGCTTCCAGCGGCGACCGGCAGCCACCCCGCTGATCGTCAGTTCGTCATTTAAAGCACGGGCAACCCAGATTGCATTCTCACCAATCGAGCCGGTTGAACCAAGTATGACAATAGTCCGTTGCATGGTGTTACTCCAGAGGTTTGGCATGTGTAATCCCGCGCCGCACCGCTACACTGTGGCACCTGAGTCACATACCTGTCCGGAACCAGAGATAAAGGTAGAAAACGGGAGCCACGAACAGCAGACTGTCCGTCATATCAAGCACGCCCCCCAGGCCGGGCAGTGCACCCGAATCTTTCACGCCGGCCGCTCGTTTGAGCGCGGATTCCGCCAAGTCGCCGAAACTCCCCAGACCCGAAAACAAAAGCCCCAGCAAAATAGCACTTGCGGGCCCCACCGCGGTCCTTCCCTGAAATGTCAGAGCCCCGCCAAAACAAGCTATAAGCAACAAGGCAAGACAGACACTTGTCGCAACCCCACCGGCAAAGCCTTCCCAGCTTTTGTGCGGGCTCAGAACCGGTGCCATCTTGTGGTTACCCTCAGGCCGTTTCGACGTGATCGTACCAACCGTATAGGCACCAATATCGCCGGCCTTGGTGACCGCCAGCATAAAAAAGACCACCCACCTGCCCTCCGCGGCCAGCCCCGAACTGTAATAAAGCTTGGGAATAAACCCAAGCATCCCGTAAACGACAATCAGAGAGGCCCACGCAAACGGCAGTTCAATCATGGAATCCCGCAGGTTGGGACGTCGCATGGCCCAGACAAATGTGGTCGCAAGAAACAAAAGCCCCAGCAATAACTCGGGAGCGTACCACCCCGCCATGCCGTGACTGCGTTCAACCACGGGTCCCAGAGACACCGGCACAACAATCACGCCAACCATAAGAATCCCGAAAAAACGGCTTACGCGGGGCATGCCTTGCCGACCAAAGCGTTCGAGCAGCCGGTTAAACTCACCGACAGCGACAGCGATCAAGCCTATGCTGAGAGCAGCAAATATCACCGCGCCGACTCGCCCGTACCAAAACAACGAAACAAACACCAGGACAGCTGCCGAAGACCCCGAAATGAGCCGTTGTTTAAACATGATCGTCGGTAACCCCTCCGTAGCGTCTCTTGCGTTCACTGTAGTCCAACACTGCGCGCTTGAATTCCGCCTTACTGAAATCGGGCCAAAGCGTGGGTGTAAACCAGAATTCCGAGTAAGATGCCTGCCACAGAAGAAAATTACTGAGGCGTTGCTCGGCGCTCGTTCGTATAATAAGATCGGGGTCTGGAAGGCCGGACGTAAAAAGATAGGAGGAAAAAAGCTCCTGTGTAATGTCATCGGGCGCCAGACGCCCAGCTACTGCATCAGCCGCAATCCGCTTAGCGGCCGTGACAATTTCGTTTCGACTGCCGTAACTCAATGCCAGCGTTAACACTCCTTGATCGTTGTCTCGCGTCCGTTCCATGACACGTTTCAGTGCCCCGCGAACACGCGAAGGCAAACGATCCAGTTGTCCCACTGCGTGCAGTCGGATGCGGTATTTCTCCAAATCCTCCACGCGTTCCTGAAGAAAGTGCCGCAACAGCCCCATCAACTGGCTGATTTCCGCTTTCGAACGACGCCAATTCTCGGTGCTGAACGCATAAAGAGTCAAGTACTTAACGTTCAGTTCCGAACATGCTTCAACGACGCGCCGCACGGATTCCGCACCGGCTCGATGACCTTCAATCCGAGGAAGATTGCGCTGATGGGCCCACCGCCCGTTTCCATCCATTATGATGCCCACATGGCGTGGAATACGAAGATTGTCAGACGTGCCTTCGTGTGCTCGCTTCCCGGCACCTTCGGGTTGAGCGTCTCGGACGGTCATGGTCCAGTCACCCTTACGCCCGGAATGTTTGGGTTCGTTCCGGCCCCACCGAAACGATGCCGATATCACTTTGCAGCAATTCTTTCAGCCGGGCCAAATAGTTCTGTGTAGCCTGTGGGAGTTGGTTGTATGAACGCACTCCCGTCGTTTTCGCCCCCCAGCCCGGGCACTCCTCGTAAACCGGCACAGCCCGCTCGATATCGTCCGTATCGCTGGGCATATCCGTAACACGTTGTCCATCAATATTGTAGGCAGTACATATCTTGATCGTGTCAAATGCATCCAGTACATCCAACTTAGTGACTGCAATTTCATTTACACCGTTGAGCATAGCCGCGTAGCGAGTGGCAACTGCATCGAACCATCCGCAACGGCGAGGCCGCCCGGTGGTTGCACCGTATTCACTCCCGGTATCGCGCAGCAACTTCCCATCGGCATCATCGAGCTCTGTCGGGAAGGGACCGCGACCTACGCGCGTGGTGTAGGCTTTCGCAACCCCCAAAACGTGATCGATACGATTGGGGGGAATACCGCCGCCCACACACGCCCCCCCCACCGTAGTATTGCTGCTTGTTACGTAGGGATAAGTACCGAAATCCACATCGAGCCATGTGCCCTGCGCACCTTCAAAAAGGATGGTGTCACCCCGAGCAGCCGCGCGATGCAGCGTTAAAACCGTATCTTCAACAAGAGGCGCCAGTTTTTCGGCAACGGCCTTCACCTTGTCCCACTCGCTGTCTGTATCGACGGATTCTTCTCCGGCGTCACGGAAAATGCGATTGTAAAACTCTGCCTGAGCGCGAAAACGCTGCTCCAATCGTTGCGGATGTTTGAGGTCGGAGCCTCGAATACCAACACGGTTGACTTTGTCCGCATACGCCGGGCCAATGCCGCGTTTCGTTGTACCAATCTTATTGTCTCCGAGCTTCCGCTCAAAGAGACCGTCGATGAGACAGTGATAACTGAATACCAGTTGGGACCGCGTACTCAGTTGTAGCCTAGGACAAACATCGAAGCCGCGTTTTTCCAACTCTGTGATTTCATCGTAGAGCGCCAAGGGATTGACCACAACACCGTTACCAATAACACAAAGCGAACCTTCATGCAGAATACCGGAGGGAATCAGGTGGAGAACAAACTTCTCGTCACCGACTTCGACGGTATGCCCGGCGTTGTTGCCGCCCTGAAAGCGGACAACCACGTCTGCCTCCTCAGCCAATACATCTATGATTTTACCTTTGCCTTCGTCACCCCATTGGAGGCCCACCAATACTTGATTCGCCATGATTCAGCTTCTCCCACACGCTTTTTCCGGTACTTCCGCAACCGGAACCACCGTATTACCGCAATCGGTAGCCAGCGGAGTGTCCCGCATAAAAAAAAAGCCTCTGCCACAGTTGACAGGGCACCGTCTCGTACGCCACAGTAAACTAGGCCCGCATCCGCTAAAGTCAAACGCCTGCACGCACCCGTTTCCAGCAGACCAACGCCACTTGCCGGAGAAGAGAGAGTATTCAGGGCGCGCACGTAATGGAAAATCCCGTTACGGGAACTATAATTGAGGCGTGAATGTTAACTCATGCCACATCCAGTGACCGATAACCTCGTGGCTTTCATCTAGGTTCGGGCGTGCTGAAGCTTGACACTGGACATCGTTTGCCCTCTCAGAGAATTTATGACCACAGCCAAACATCAGGAATTACGTCCCGGCGACATTGTCGCCGGCTATAAGGTTGAAGCGGAAATCGGCCGCGGCGCCATGGGCGTGGTGTACCGGGCCATCCAAATAAACCTGGAGAGACCGGCTGCGCTCAAAATCCTGGCCGAGGAATTCTCCCAAGACCGTGAGTACGTCAACCGCTTCTTCAATGAAGCCAAGGCTGCAGGGGCCCTGTCCCACCCAAATATCGTCCAAGCATATGACGCGGGTGTTGCGGACAATGACATCTGCTATTTCGCCATGGAGTTGGTCGATGGGGAGACTCTGCTTGAACGTATTGATCGAGAAACTTGTCTCGCTTCATTGACGGCGCTGCGGATCGCACGGGCAGTCGCTGCCGCGCTGGATTATGGATGGAACTATCAGAAACTGACGCACGGCGACATTAAACCAGCCAATATCATGCTCACCTCACGGGACGAAACTAAGCTCGCGGATTTTGGACTGGCAAAAATTGGCGATCATGAACTGGACGAGGAAGGCATCATCCTCACACCCCTCTATGCTGCACCGGAAGTCATTGAAGGACAAACGAACCGCGACAGTTGCAGTGCTGACATTTATTCCTTCGGAGCCACGCTCTACCATATGCTTACCGGGACCCCTCCGTTCCCGGGTGAAGATTCAAAAGAAGTCATGCGCGCACAAGTGCAAGACCCCCTTATACCGGCACGAAACCGAAATCCCAATGTCCCGCGTCAATTGTCCAATTACGTCGACCGGCTCATGGCAAAATCTCCGGGTGACCGTCCGCAGTCCTGGGAAAACGTGATCAGGTCCTTGGACCGCTTGCTGCAGGCGTTAGCACGTGGAGTCACTGTTGCCCAGCCCACGGCTCCTGGTCCGATTCAGGCAAAACCCACCCATCCCGCACCGGCGGCAATGCCATCCAGACCGCCGCTAGCAAGATCCAGACGCCATACTAACAGGTCTTTCCTGGCGTGGGGTGTGCTGGCCCTCCTGTGCTTGATGTATCTGCTACTGTGGGCCTGGCATGAATCACGAACACGGCAAGCGCCGCCCACTCCGCAACCACCTCCCCAAGCACAACCGGCAATGCACACAACCTGGCAAGCATTTACCCGTCGTTTGCAGCGGGAGCAGGACCCGCAACGATGCCTGGAACTTCTACGCTTATTCCAGCAAGAACATCCTGTCATCGGCCAACAACACCTTCGCGATTTAAACCGCTTGACCCGGAACTATGAGAAACTGGTGGACGTGCAGGATGAATCAGAAGAGCCCCAGCCCCCTTCCTCAGAAGACGTCCTCACCTCGGACCAGCCCCCTAAACCGGATGTTCCGGAACTCACCTCGCCGGAAAAGCCGATAGATGAAGAACACCCCGAACCGGAGCCCCCAAGCGAACAGGGGCCCAGCTTGAGCCAACGGAGACGACTCGAGCAACGTGTGGCGGATGATTATCTGATACTTTTGCAGAGCACTAAAGAAACGTCCTACGGAAATGCGAGAGATTTGACGCTTTTGAAGGAAGAGGCGGAAGACTGGCTCCATGAGCACCAGATCACGGGAAAATACACAACTAATGTTGAATTCCTGGCTCACACCGTGATCCCCGCCGCAAACCACTTGACGAACGCCATAACGGACAACAAACATAGGGTGCTCGGGAAGCCGCTCCCAACCCACAAGAACCGTGAGATCAAGGATATCACAACGCAAGGGCTGGAACTGGAAGCCCGAATTGAGACGGAGACCGGTACAGTCTCGGCCGTTGAAAAGGTCATGTGGGTTAATGTCTCCCAACAGACATTGACGTGGCTCGCAGCACAGATGGTAGGCAAAGAAACCCCTTTGTCGCCAGGAGAACAACAGCCATTTCTCGCTTTCCTTCTCTTTTCAGGCAATAGCACGAAGGTCACCGAGCTTGTAGAGGCTTGGCCGGACCGTGACGGGAAACGACGCTGGTTATTGCTACTGGACGATCTATCCACGCTGGAACGTGAAAAGCATGCATTACACCTTTGGCAACAGGCCAAAGAAGCGCATGAGGCCGGGGAGTATCTCCACGCCTTCCGAACACTCGAGATACTCAACTCGAAACCTAATTACGTAAGACAACGCTATGCTGATGAAATTGATGCCGTGCGCAAGGCATGCGAAGATAATTTGCCCATAAACCGTGCATCCGAACAGCTTGCCCGGGTGCGGATACTGGTCGACACCGATCCGTCGCAAGCCCTGACCATACTTTCCGATACCTTAGCGCGTTATGGCGCGTTGGATATCACGCCAGCAGAAGACATCGCCAACTTGCGATCCCAGGCACTCAGGAATCTGTACGACATGCTGAGTCGACGCGACACCTCGATTCAGAGCGTCCGTTCTGTAGCTCCTCTTCCTTTTGGACCCCACTGGCTCCCACGGGGAACCGCAGCCGCGGTCTGTTTTGCCTTGGCAGAACGCGAAATGGCTCCACAAATGCCTCAAGGTTTGCTCTCCATTCTCTCGAACCTCGCACTGCTCGACGTCGGTGACTGGCAGTCAGCCCGTCGAGCATTGGGCGAAATCCGGGATCACTCAGCGCGTGACAGCATGAACCAGCGCCTCGAACTGGCGCTGTTATACAGTGAAGCCCTGCTTGCTGAACGCTATGGCCCAATCACTGCTGAAAATCGCAACCAATTGCGCGCGTTCCAGCACGCATGGCAAACCGCCCGTCCGTCCGAAACTGCGACAATTGCCACATTGTGCGGTGAATTCAGCATAGCCAGCGAACAAGCCGTGGATGCAACACAATTGACATGGCCCTCCGTAGAAGAACTCGGTGACAAACTGCCGCCTTCCCGCTTAAAAACAATCTGGTTGGCTCATGCCGCCGTTGCTGTCGAAAGCAATGACACTCAGGCATATGAGCAGTTGGTTCAGACTTTAAAGAAAAGCTCCCAACGCTGGCGGCTCATCGGACTTTCTCCAGTGGAATGGGACGCTCTGCAGAATGCATTGCAGTGGTTTAGAGGCGAACAGCAAACCGGTGCACTTCCCTACCCAGATGCCGGCCCTGGCTCGGAATTGTTTAATCGACTCGTGTTGAGTGCTGTACTGCGGTCTGGCGTACCCAATAAAATGGATCGTATCTTACGACACTGGGAGGCTGCTCGACAATTACCGGGACGAGGACCACTGGTGGGCAGAACATGTTTTGACATACTCCTGCTCCATGTCGGCGACTATTTGGTACGTAACGAACCGGAAACCGCGATTGAACTCGTGGAGAGTATCCTGCGCTGGCACCATCCGGACATGGCAGCTTATTACCCTCGTCTACTGATCCTGAAATCCGGCCTCCACATGTTGGCCGACGATACCGCGGCCGCCAGGCAGGCTCTCTCCTTGATCCGCTACAGTACCGTGGCCTCCGAAACAGAATTAACGGTCGCAGGCTATCTGGACAATCTCCCACAATCACCCGGCACCCCCGGGGAATGGGACCAGACACCATTCTGGAAGCTATGGCTTGTCTTTGCTTACAACGCTCAGAACAGTGACTGGCGAGAAGCAAGCAACGAGGTCGCCAAAATGGCGGGTCAAGCAAAATCACCTCCCAAACAACAGTTCGTTTACTATTTACGGCAGCTGTTGGAAAATCACACAGCCCACGCAGATCCCCAGCCAATCCCTGTCCCGGTTATCCCCGCTCCAATTCCAGATTGAGACCGAGACCGCGTTCCGATAAGAAGGGAACGGGTGTAAGCCCCCCTTTTTTGTAGGCGCATATCATTGTGATGCACGCTTCGTGGTTTACATTAGATATATGTACGTCAACCAACTCTCGTTGCCGCAACGGATGCAGAAAAACGTCCCCTTGACACATGAATCGCCAATCATACCAAACCAAAGACACGATCACAGCATGCCCTTGCTGTGACTTAACGTGGGAAGACTTTCAAGGCACGGGCCGCCTGGGGTGCGACTTCTGCTATCAGGCGTTTAGGGACGTTCTTTCTCCGCTTTTGGGAAAAACCCAGAAAGGCATGCAACACACGGGCAAATCGCCCCAGACACCCCATGGAAGCCACACCCCAAGCATTGATATAGAGATCAAGGAACTGGCTCGACTGGACGAGGAGCTCGCGCGCGCAATAGCCGCTGAAGCTTTCGAAGAAGCCGCGGCCTTGCGGGATAAACGTCACGCTTTGGAAAACAAATTGCACGGTTGTACGAACACATCGTGAAAGCTCAGGATACAGACAGTCTCTTACAACAGGCATCAGGATGGTTGCCATGTGCCGACGTCCCGCACAATGTGGTGTTGGCAAGCCGTGTCACGCTGTCACGGAATGTGTCTCATACACCGTTCCCGCACAAAGCTACACCGAGACAGCGCGAATCACTGTTCCTCCTCCTCAAAGACCGCCTGGAACAGCTTCGTTTTTTCGAACCGAAATGGAGCATCGAAACAACCGGCCTTGATGATGTTGAGAAACAGTTTCTTCTTGAGCAACAGCTGGTGACCTCGGAATGGTGCCGCATGGGTAAGGGCACTGGCCTTGTCATCGATCCCGGGAAAAAGATCAGCGTGATGGTCAATGAGACAAACCATCTTACCCTGCAATCGCTTTGCCGGGGGTTGGATTTCAGTGCTGGATGGCAGCAACTTTCACAATTCGATGATGAGCTAAGTACAACGGTTGACATCGCATTTAATAGAACGCTGGGTTATCTCACTGCCTGCCCGTCCAATGTGGGAACCGGTCTGCAAGTTTCCACGATACTGCATATGCCCGCTCTTTCACTGGCAGGATTGGTGCCGGCCATCCGAAGGGCTTCCCGCGAACTTGGATTAGCTCTACGCGGGGTCTACAGTGAAGCCCTTGACAACCACGGGCACATCGTGGAACTTTCCAACCAGACGGCCTTGGGACAAACAGAAGGATCACTAATAGAGATGGTCCACCGCATTGCTCAACAACTCGCGTGGACGGAAGAAAACGAACGCTGGCGCCTGCTGCAGGACAAACCCGAGACACTATACGATTTGGTGGGGAGGGCTTACGGTGTCCTGCACTATGCCGGACAATTGACACGCGATGAAGCCATGGCTGGTCTGTCCGCTATCCGGCTGGGCGTGGCCATCGGCCTCTTCTCAAGCCTGACACTTCAGACCATAGACCACCTCATGCTCGAATCACAACCGGGTCATCTCCAGCGTGCTGCAGGCAGTTGTCTCGCGGAGGACAAACAAAATGTACTTCGGGCAGACATGATTCGAAAGGCTTTGCGGTCTATGGAACCTAGCCGACACCATGGGGGTCAACGACACTGAGCGATTGCCTTACATAAAGTAAGCAATTAGTTGATGGGTAAACGTGAATATTACGATCCAAGAGGCATATTGAATGGCCATGAATAATTTTACACCGCGCGCTCAACAGGTCCTCGTATTGGCCAAGCGTGAAGCAAAACGCTTCGGTCATAATTACGTTGGCACTGAACATCTCCTGTTGGGACTCATCAAGCTCGGACACGGTGTTGCCGTGGCCGCTCTGCAAGCTATGGGTCTCGATTTGGAAACAGTGCGTTACGAAGTTGAAAAACATTCCGCACCAAGCCAAGATACAAAACAAGAGGGAGATCCCCCGCTGACACCCCGTGTAAAACGGGTCCTGGCACTTGCCGCCAAGGAAGCACGTGCCCTTAATTACAACTACATCGGCACTGAACATCTCCTGCTTGGTCTGTTGCGCGAAGGAGACGGGGTAGCCGCAAAAATCTTGAGCAGCCTCAACGTCGATGCCGATGCCGTGCGGAACGAAGTCATGAAGGCGCTCGACCCAAATTATCTGCCGCCTGAGGCACAGTCTTCTCAAGACAAGGATGAAGAAACGCCCGACAAAGAAGGAAGCGACAAGATGCCTGCTTTGCGGGCATTTGGCCGCGATCTCACGGAACTGGCTCGCAAAGGAGACTTGGATCCGGTAATCGGACGGGCGGATGAGATCGAACGCGTTATTCAGGTACTCTGCCGAAGACACAAGAACAACCCCGTCCTCATTGGTGAGGCGGGCATTGGCAAAACAGCGATCGTCGAGGGACTTGCACAGGCAATCACCCAGGGAAACGTACCGGAACTGCTGCGGGGACGCATTGTCATGGGCCTGGATCTTCCGTTGATGATCGCCGGCACAAAATACCGGGGTCAGTTCGAAGAACGTATCAAAGCCGTGATGGAAGAGATCAAGCGTTCCAAACGCGTAATCCTCTTTATCGATGAACTTCACACAATCGTGGGCGCCGGGGGTGCCGAAGGAGCCATGGACGCTTCAAACATTCTCAAGCCGGCGTTGGCACGCGGTGAGATACAGTGTGTCGGTGCCACCACCATGGATGAATATCGTAAGCACATTGAGAAGGACGCCGCACTGGAAAGACGCTTTCAATCCATTGTCGTAAATCCCCCCAGTCAACGGGAAGCCGTCGAAATACTGCGCGGACTCCAGTATCGCTACGAAGAACATCACCACGTCAAATACTCGGACGAAGCACTCAGTGAAGCTGTACGACTGTCGGATCGGTACATCTCAGGACGGCATTTGCCGGACAAAGCAATCGATGTCATTGATGAAGCTGGGTCGAGAGCTCGCATCGCATCCATGATTCGCCCTCCGGATCTCACCGATATTGAACAGCAGATCGCAGAAGTCCAACAGAAAAAAGAGGCATCGGTAGAAGAGCAGCAGTTCGAAAAAGCTGCTGCTTTGCGAGATAAAGAGAAGGAACTGCGACAGAAACTCAAGAAAACGCTGGAAGCCTGGGAACAGGATCGCGACGAGCAGGTTGTGGGCATCAATACGGACGATGTACGTCACGTGGTATCGAAGATGAGCGGAGTCCCCTTGCAGCGTCTCGAAGAAGGTGAAGCCAATCGATTGCTGCGGATGGAGGAAGAAATCCAGAATACCGTGATCGGCCAGAATCAAGCCGTCGGGACCGTATGCCGGGCGCTGCGGCGGTCCCGTGCCGATTTGAAGGATCCCAAACGTCCTATCGGAAGCTTTGTTTTCCTCGGCCCCACTGGCGTGGGCAAAACGCTGCTCGCCAAGGCACTGGCTGAGTTCATGTTCGGCGATCCTGACGCCCTCATCCGGCTTGATATGTCGGAGTACATGGAGAAGTTCAATGTGAGTCGCCTCGTTGGGTCGCCTCCCGGCTATGTCGGCCACGGCGAAGGCGGACAAATTACCGAACGCGTGCGGAGACGCCCCTATTCGGTTGTCTTGTTCGATGAAATCGAGAAGGCCCACCCAGACGTCATGCACATGCTCCTGCAAATTCTCGAAGAAGGACAATTAACGGACAGTATCGGACACCGCGTGGATTTTCGCAATACAATCGTCATTATGACATCCAATGTCGGTGCCTCTGATGTCCAACGACCGGGCGCTATGGGATTTGGCGTAACCTCTTCAGTGGCGGCAGATTACGAGAAGATGCGTGAACATCTCCAGGAAAACCTGAAAAAGCGATTCAAGCCGGAGTTCATAAACCGAGTGGACGATATCGTGGTGTTCCGTCAACTGACCAGAGAAGATCTCGCTCAGATCGTTGACATTGAAATCGCGAAGATCAAGGAACGGCTCACAGCACGAAACATCCAGCTCGAACTCACGGCGCCGGCCAAAGAGTTCCTCATTGAACATGGCTACCGTCCCGAGTACGGAGCACGACACCTGCGTCGTGTCGCCGAACGGTATATTGAGGACCCCCTGGCCGAAGAAATTTTGCGGGGCAAATTCCACAGAGGCGACGGCATACGTGTTGAACCGGAGGACGGAGCCGACAAGCTTGTGTTTATACCTGAGAACGCCCAGACAGAGGGCAACCCTCAGGAGCAGCAGACACACACTGACCAACGCGTACCCGATGCCACTGGGAGGAAAAAGTGATCGCCTAACCTGCACGTGGTGACCTTAAAGGGGCCCTTGGATGGCTGATTGAAGGTGTTCTGAAGCTGAGTGTCAACAGCATGCGGAAAATGGACGAGGCAAGAGCTTAAACGTTGTCACCATTTCAATGTCAATTACTGGTGCGCCATAACATCGAGCAGACAGCCGATGATTTTGCCGCAGCCGATGTGCATCGCTTCGACACGGTACCGGTCACCGTAGGCAGTGGTGATGCATGCGATTGTACTGTTCACGGGGAACCTGAACTGGCGCCTCACCATTTCACCATTACGGCAACCACCGACAAGAGTGGATTCCAAGTGGCCCCCGAAAACGGTCTCACTGTCTATCTTAACGCAAACCGTGTCCCCGATGAAGGCGGTTCCCTTACAAGCGGTGATGAACTGCGAGTGGGTCATGCCACGTTCCGATTTCAACGAATTCGAAGCGCGGTCGGACAAACATGGCGTGCGGACCTCTTGGTACAGTGCACTAAGCTGCTAATCGGCATCATTCTGCTGGTGGAAATAGGATTGGCGTACTGGCTGCCTCGAAGACTCGAGTCCGAAACGCTTCTGGCCGCGGAAGCACAACGACAACGGACGATAATGTTGCTTGATACACTGGGCCGGCGAGCACGCAAAGTGGTCAGAAAATCCGCGTCGGACAGCCTGCAGCAAGGTGGTGCGAAAGTGGTGGCGGACGAACTCTCCAGTATGGCTGATTTTGTTCGGAAGCATGAACACAACGTATCACGGGCGGAATGGCACCGTCTGCAATTGGGTTTGCTGCGACTGCAGGAAATCCTCGGCAGCCTGGAAGACAACAAAGCGTTTCCTCCGTCTCCACGGGTAAACGTGGAAGGCAACGTGATTCAGATTCTCGACAAGCACCAAGCCGAAACATTAACCCGGTGAAAACTAAATCCCTTATCGATGTTGTTCGCCGTTTCCCAGAGTGCCGAACCGCTGTGGTCGGAGACCTTATGCTTGACCGATACATCTGGGGCGATGCCACACGTATCTCCCAGGAAGCCCCGGTCCCGGTTGTAACGGTGAACCGGGAAAGCGAAGCCCCTGGAGGAGCTGCCAATGTGGCAACGAATATCCGGACGCTTGGCGGCCAGGCCGCCGTCTACGGAATCATTGGCGACGACACATGTGGA
>JAIPIM010000085.1 GCA_021734725.1 Minisyncoccota bacterium
GTATTTGCCCTTTGCTTGTCGAACATCCAAGCGGTATGCTGCCGTTCCTGCACAAACTCGCCTGCCCATCCAGGGGGCCCCTGAAGTATCCCCCCCCCGAAGATCGGCGGCCCCCACGTATGCAGTTCGATCTCGGCCTCCGGCAGATTACGTTTCACGAGACCGGCAATATCGCACGCCTTGTCGATGTAGGTCAATGCCGTACAGCCATTGCGCGAGCATGCACCTGGATCCCCCGGGAAAATACCGACGATGTCTACGCCAGGCAACCGGCGCGTCCACTGGTCCCACAGCCATTTGAGCTCGCCCCATTCCGCGGGAACATTCGGGCAGTAGGTCTGCCAGGCGTCACCGACCGTGGCCAGACTGCAGATGTATTCCACCTTCAGGTCGCGACGATGGGCATGCTCACAGATCACCTGGACCTGGCGCGTGAATTCACGACCGAAGTCACTTTCCAACCCTTGCCGTGAGAACAACCGGGGAACAAGCCAGAATTCGAAGACGTTGTACCCGAAGTCCGCAATCATTTCAATGCACGCACGCCAGTCGGCGTCGGACCAGCCATACGGCAGATCCGGATAGAGCATGTTCGGATTGTACGCGTTAAGGAGGTGCGCCGCAAAGTTATTGTAATACGTCCGCCGGGCGCCGAATGTGGTGCCCTGACTGGTGTCGATGTTCTGGAGCTGGGACATCATGAGTTGCAGCGCTTCAAACTGGCTTTATCAGATCTTGGACGGCTTCGGGTTGAGTCCGGTCTAAAAAGTACGGTTTTGCCGGAAACAACGCATACTACGCCTCCAGACGTCGCAGGTTTCAGTGTTCAGGTTTCAGTATCCGCAAGAGTCAGTGCTGCATCTGGTTAAGGATTTAAGTCCCGAAACCTGACACCCGAAACCTTGGATTACGGCCAGCTTGAGTTGTCAAGTGGACTCATCCTTCATCCTTCATCCTTCATCCTTCAGCCTTCAGCCTTCCCGGACAGCGTCTCAGTAGCCCAATTCCTGTGCTGTTTCGCCAATGGCTTCGTCGATGATCTCAAGTCCTTTCAGGAGGACCTCATCTTCCATAACCACCGGCGGACTCATCCGCAGGATATGCCCCGCGGGAATCCAGGCCAACCCTTTGGTGAACGCTTTCTGGTAGACCATCTTACCTGCTTCGTCAAACGGCTGTTTGGTACGTTTATCCTTGACCAGTTCAATCCCCATGAGGCATCCCTTGGTACGAACATCCCCGACGATGGCATGGTCATCCACCATCTTTTTCATACGGTCGAGAGCCAGTTCGCCGAGGTGCATGCTGCGTTCGTTGAGCTGCTCTTCTTCGATCGCTTCGATGCAAGCCAATGCCGCCGCGCAGGCCATGGGATTGCCGCCGTAGCTACTGGAGGCGGAGATTGACTCGAAGGACTCCTTGTACGGTTCGCGCACAGCCACGCATGTCACGGGGAAACCGTTGCCAAATCCTTTGCCCATGGTCACAATATCCGGCACAACGTCCCAGTGCTCCATGCACAACCACTTGCCGGTGCGTGACATACTGGTGAGAACTTCGTCAATCATCAGCAGGATGCCGTGCTTATCGCACAGCTTGCGCAGTTTCGGGAAGAAATCGTCCGGCGGCATGACCGATCCGCCCCATCCCTGGATGGGCTCGAGCACAAACCCCGCGACCTGCCCAGCCGTTCCCTTGGAAAGGTATGTTTCGTAGAAATCGATGTACTTATCGGTATCGATCGAACCGTCCGCCTTGGTCCACATGGGCCGGTAGACATCGGGCCGCGGCACCATATGGAAGCCGGGTGCACGGGTCGGCCCATAGACACTGGATCGTATATGCCCCAGTGATACCCCACCATAGGTTTTGCCATGATAATCGTAGAAACAGGAAATCATCTCATGTTGACCGCTGGCCGCCCGCAGCACGCGTAACCCCGCTTCGACCGCGGTGGTTCCTGAATCGTAAAACTGAAACCCAGTCAAGTCACCCGGCAGAATCTCCGCCAGCTTCTCAACCAAACGCGTCTTCCATGGTGTTGTAAAGTCATGCGCATTCTGTAATGTGGCCGCCGCCTTCTGAACAGCTTCCGTTACCTTGGGGTGACAATGCCCAAGCGTCGTTACATAAATACCGGAGGAAAAATCAATGTATTGGTTGCCGTCAACGTCGCGCAATACGCACCCGTGACCCGATTCAAAGGCCACGGGAAACAGCTTAACCTGACCACTCAATCCTTTGAAATATTTCGTGCACCGCGTATGCCACGCCTCGGATTCCGGTCCCGGGGGTGGCACAACAATATTCGGTATCCGGTCAAGGTCGACATGCGCCCAGTATTCGTGTATTCCCTGTCCCATAGTGTATTTCCTTTTTGCTGGTGAACGGCATTCAGCGACAAAACTATCCGTTAACATAACCCTGAAACCATGATTCACGGAAAACATCACCCAGAATCAAATACATTACATTGCGTTTCTGACTTTTTGCGCCATTTTTAATGAAGCCTTGCGCCATTACTTAAGATTTCATGCACCGTTCCGAAGGGGCAGAATCGTGAGCATCGACACCCTTAATTTCGAAACGTTGTCCCGCGCATCCAAGTTTCGCCACCTATGCCGGCTGATCTGCGAGACAACAGGCGTGGGGTTGGTCTTCGTGAATCCAGCTGCTACACGGCGCGACATGCTCGATTACCGCATGGAACAGGCGCCCTTGTGTACGTTGATGCGAACGAAAGCTGCTTTCGCGTCCAAGTGCAAAGAATGCGATAAGCGCTATCTCGAACGCGTCGCGCACGGTCGGCAAGGTACCTTCTACCTCTGTCATGCCGGGCTGATCGACTTGATTGTACCGGTTCTTATCGATGGGCGACATGTCGGTTCGTTCCTCGGTGGGCAGGTGCTTCCTCATGCGCCTACGGAAACGCGCTTCAAACGTTTCTGGACCTCCGTATCGAAATACGGATTTGACCGAACGACTTTGCGTGAGCTGTATTTCGCCACTCCCTGGATGGGGGAGCAGCGCCTGCAAAACCTGGTTGAACTTATCTCGCTGCTTGCAGCCCACGTCAGTGAACTGGGCTCCCGCATTCTGGAACACGACTATCTGTCCGAGTCACCGATAGAGCGGGCCTGCGCGTTCATTCGAGCACACATAAGGGAACCGTTCAGCCTGGAAGATGTCGGCAAGGCCGCCGGGATCGCCCCCACTTACCTGAGCGCAGTCTTTAAGAAAGAGCTGGGAGAAAATTATGCTGCCTACGTCCGGCGCCAACGAGTGGATCTGGCAAAGAAACTGTTGACCAGCTCCAACTATGGCATGGACCGTATCGCGCGGGAGGCCGGATTCGGCAGCCGTCGCACTTTCAACCGTGCCTTCCGCAGCGTCACGGGCAAAACACCACGTGCCTGGCGCGCCGAACGATAAGAAGTTACGAAGATGAAGCCAGGGCCGTACAGCGGGGGCGTGGGCGGGCCTGGAGGCCCGCTTTACTCGTACACCGAACCACTGATCTGAATTATCCAGGGGACGGCTTTCGCTAGACCCTATGCGAAAAGATCTCGCTACGGCCTCGCGTTGATGTTAACCTTGTAGGTTGCGTTGATAAAACCCGTCCTCTGGTTCCCCTGCAAGCGTTCCTGGATGATGACGTGAACGCGCTGCAGTGCCGTCTCCATCTCACCCTTCTCCGCCGGCAACACAATGCATGCCCCTTCGCGGAATGGACGTCGTTCGTTCAAGTAGACCTTCAGGGCATCCGCCGACCGGTCAAGTTGTATCAGATTCACCTTCAGGTAGCGCCCGTACACCTCCGTGTCGACCAGTTCGAGCAAACGCAGTGCGGAGTCTATCATTTTGTCCTGCGCAATCTGCCCGATCTTCAGCTCGTGGGCTTCCGGTATTCCGGTAATAATCGGCAATGTCAATGTCCGCGGATCCCGACGGGCCGGCAGAACCAGCCCTCCGCCGTCGATCAGTCGTCCGTTCGGCCCGAGCAATTGCGCCACGGCATAACGCTCGTAAACATCGATGACCAACGTCCCCGGCAACCGGCGACCAATGCGCACCCTCTGGACAAGTACATGCCAGTCTTCCAGACGCTCCCGCAAATCCCGCAAATCCACCTCGAACAGGTTGGTGCGGCGAGGTTCTATCCCCCATTCGGCAAGCTTCTCCCGAATCTGCGGCGGTGTCAAGTCACCGTACACTGTGATCTCACTATCGCGCAGACGAAAGTGCGGGTTTCGAACGAACAGAAAGAGCTTCAACCCATAGAGGGTCAAAACGAACAGAGCAACAACCGCGCACGCACTCAGTGCCCATATGGCATAGCGCAAAAACACCTGCCACCCACGCCCTTTGTTCCTGCCACGATCGGTGTTGGCGCTGAAGCGGACGGAACGGGATCTGTTTTTTCTCTTTTTCGTCATAAAACGCCAATGTGAGAGGTGTTTAACGTACTCCGGCTCTTCGAGTGCGGTTTCATCCGAGGACCGGGCAGCTCCCACAAGACTCCTCGAGATGCACGTCCGGGATGCGTCGCCCCTATTTGTCACATGCCGCGCCGCATGCCATTACAATTACCCCTCATCGTGCGTAAATCAAGCTGATAAATATGGGGTCAGCGTAGGTTAAGTGCTTCGTAATCAACATAGTCGTGTTCTGCATTCTGCTCAGCGGTTTCCTTAGCGTGATTTATTGAAACATACAAGCTTCCCTTTAAGGTACCTGTACGCCTGTTTACCTATTCATCCAGAATGCTTCCGGGCAGCCGGGTAGGAGGCATAAAACAGTAGGAGGTTACGTTCCCATGCATGAACCGAAATGGTGCCTGTTTTACGACTTTCATACAATGCCCGCGTGCCCGGATGTCGGCACGAATTTTGATACCGATGAGTTTGCCGATTATGTGAAGGAATGCGGCGTGGATTACGTGGTGTTTCCCGCCCGCTGCAACCTCGGAATGGCTTACTACGACACGGAAGTGGGTATTAAACACCCTCATCTTGAGTACGATCTGCTTGGCAAGCTGATCGAGTCATGCACTAAAAACGGCATCGCCCTTTCCGCCTATATCAACGTGGGACTCAGTCACGAGGAAGCACTCCTCCATCGAGACTGGACCAAACTCAGCCCGGAAGGGTATACCTATCTTCCCGACCGCATGAATCATTTCTTTCGCAAAATGTGTTACAATTCGCCGTACGGCGACCATCTTCTCGCCATGATAAAAGAGTTGGTTTCAGGATATTCCGTGGCCGGGCTGTTTCTTGATTGCATGCATGCAGCCCCTTGTGTTGGTGGCGAATGTATTCGGGAGATGAAGCGGAAGGGCATCGACTGGCGGGATGAAAAAGAACTGAGAGATTTCGGGATCTTTTCGCAGGTGAGGATGGCTAAACGCATCTCGGAAACCGCCAGAGGGATAAGGGATGATCTTCTTCTATACTTCAATGGTGTCTCTTTCGAGGACCAGAGAGATGCGGGTACGTATCTGGAGTTCGAATGTCTCCCCACTGGCGGCTGGGGATACGAAAGCCTCCCCGTAGTATCCAGATATGCCAGAAACCTCGGCAAAACAGTGCTCAATATGACGGGGCGGTTTCACGAATCGTGGGGCGATTTCGGAGGGGTTCGAACCGAGGCAAGTCTTGAGTATGACTGCGTGTATGGGCTGGCCAACTGCATGAGACCCACAATAGGTGGACACTATCACCCTCGCGGCGATGTGAATCGCGCCGCCAGAAATCTGGTGAAGACAGTTTACCATCGCCTGCAGAAATACGACAGGTGGTTTGACGGAGCCGTCCCGTTGACCGACATCAATGTAATTGCTCCCAAGTACGCTTTTCTTTCGGGGGCGGAAGAAACAGGCCAGAGAGATTTCCACGCACTCTCAGGAGCGAGCCGTCTCCTCTGTGAATTAAAACAGCAGTTTGAGATTCTTTCGTATGCAATCGATTTTGAGAATTCAAAGCTTCTCATACTTCCGGATTTTGTCCGACTCGATGAAAAACACGCACACAGGATTGCCGACTACCTGGAACAGGGAGGCAAGATACTTTCGTCCGCATGGTCGGGACTTGCTGAAGGCAGGGATGAGTTCGTTTTTGCGGAATGGGGAACCGAATACCTCGGGATATCCCCCTACGATCCGGCATTCGCCGAATTCGAAAGCCAACTGGCTCCGTATGCGCCGGATATGCCGCTTAGCTTGTACGAGCGGGGAACACAAATGAAGGCAAAAGAAGCCACACGGACGCTTGCTTATGTTACAAAACCCTTTTACAACAAGCACTGGGATGGTGAACACGCTTTTCTGTACCTGCCGCCCGACAAACGAACGGATGACCCCGCCGTTACGCACAGCGCACAGGTGATACACTTGAGTCATCCGTTCTTTACATCGTACCACAAACACGCTCAGGTGCCGGTAAAGAATATTATCGACGGCCTTATACGCATACTTGTTCCCGATCCACTGGTCAAGCATGAAAATCTTCCGTCCTTCGCCAGGGTAACGGTCACCGGACAGGGAAACCGACGAATGGTTCATGTCATGAGCTACGTACCGGAAAGACGAGGAGAGAAAATTGACATGATCGAGGAACCGATCACCCTGCATAATGTGGTACTGTTGCTCCGGGAAGACGGACATACACCGTCCAGAGTCTACCTCGCGCCGGACGAACAGGAGCTTCCATTCGAAACGAGAGATGGATACATACGAGTAACCGTCCCGGAAGTAAACGGATATGGATTAATCGTTTTTGAGTAAAGACTTGTTGCAGAACAACACCGGAAAGAGAGTTAAACGAAACACTCAACACTGCGAGTGCCCATCAACATACCACTCGTACACATCCTGTTCTTGACGGCCTTTGTAGCGCGTGCCTCATTCTTCGCCGGGTCCCTTCAGCAGCGGAATGACATCCTCAGCTCGTGCGGTTAGACAAATCTTTTCCCCGGTGCCTGCAATATCCCTGCTCCCAAGTACCGTCACTTTCCAACAGGCGCCACTAGCCAGTCTGCACACGTATTGGCAGACGTCGCCCAGATACGATCTTTCCACGACCGCCCCCATAAACCCCGAACATCCAGCAGGCAGAACTTCGGATTCAGCCAGAACCTGCAACCTCAGCTTCTCGGGTCGAATACAGTATTCGACCTGACCGACCCCGGAAGGGAGCCTTGATGCATCCACCGGAAGCCGCCCATCTTCAGACTCCACGCACGTTTGGTCATCCAACTGTGTCACACGACCCTCAAAAAAGTTTGCCTCTCCCACAAATCCGGCAACAAACTTTGACTGCGGACGTTCATACAGTTCTTCCGGCGTCCCCACCTGTACTACACGGCCTTCATGCATGACGGCAATTCGATCCCCCATGGATAATGCCTCTTTCTGGTCGTGCGTCACGTAAAGGCCGGTTGTTCCCGTTGACTTTACCAGGCGGCGGAGTTCTTCGCGCATGCGCAGACGAAGTTGCGCATCCAAATTGCTCAATGGTTCATCAAGCAACAAACAGGCGGGCTGGGCAGCCAACGCTCGTGCCAACGCCACTCGCTGCTGCTGCCCCCCGGACAACTGCGGCGGCTTGCGCCCTCCATAAGCTGCCATGCGCACTAATTCCAGTTTGTCGTCCGCTAATCTTGCGCGCTCTTCACGTTTTTTGCCCTGCATGCGCGGACCATATTCAATATTTCTTCTCACAGTCATATGCGGCCAGAGTGCATAGTTCTGAAACACCATAGCTGCACCGCGGTCTTCTACAGCTTCATGCGTAACGTCGCGGTCCCCAAACCAGACCTGCCCCTCATCCGGTGGTGCAAGACCGGCCACCGCACGCAGAAGCGTGGTCTTGCCACAACCACTGGGCCCCAACAAGAAGAATAACTCTCCACCTTTGATGGTAAGATTGACACTGTCCACCGCACGCACGGCATGTGGACCCGCGCCAAATGTCTTGACAATATTTTGGAGTCGTATATCAACCATAATCCGTCCGCCCCTGGTGCGACCCTCCGCGGAAAGATATCGCACCCTTGGTCGAATCTATTTTGCGGCGGGTCTAGTGTTCCGTCCCATAAATAGTTCACAGAAGACGAGAGTCATTTTAGTGCCTCAAGGTCATGAAGGGAAAAAGACGCCAGTTGCGTATCGTCGTTTCACTTCATGACCTTGGGACGGAACACTCGTATGCTTTGCATACTGTCAGACATGATGCATCTATGTCAAGCCACGACACGCTTCAATCGCGACAATCCTCCCCTTTTTTAACCGGCCGCGCAACAATGCACAATCGCCAGTATTCTTTGCATCGGTCCGCCCGCCCCCCGTGCTATCCTCTTTTCGTTGTACAAACGCAGGAAGGGAACCCTTCACGCAGAAGCCCAATATCCTCTATATCCTCGCCGATGACCACGGTTATGGCGATCTATCCCGCTACGGCGGCACGGATATTCACAGCACCATCATCGGTAAATGGCATCTCGGATTGGAGCCGGAGAATCATCCATGTGCACGCGGATTCGATGTGTTTCGAGGATTCCTCGGAGATACTACGGCGGCCAACTCGATGCCGGGGCTTCAAATGGGACGCTTCGAGGTGAAAAGCAGGAAATGTATGAAGGCGGGAGCCGTTGCCTGGCAGAAAAAAGGCACAACCCAACGATAGAGTCGTGCCTTTGTATGCTGTATGGAGCTGGCGCTTACACTTAAGAGGCAATTGCCCCCTGGGCAGTAGTGACAAGCTCGCTGAAAGCCTCCGGATCATCTACCGCCATAGCCGCTAATGTTTTGCGGTTGAGGTCGATGCTCGCCAACTTCAGGCCATGAATAAAATCGCTGTACGTAATCCCGTTGCTGCGACAGGCGGCATTAATGCGCACCGTCCACAGCCGACGATATTGCCGCTTCTTCTGTTTGCGGCCGCTGTAGGCCATTGCCATGGCACGATCAACAGCATTCGTAGCCTGGCGATACAGGTTCTTGCGGCTGCCACGGAACCCCTTGGCCTGCTTCAATACTTTTTTATGGCGTCTTCGTCGCGCCGTTGACGATGATGTTCTCGGCATCGGATCTCTCTCCGTTTACAGTTGTTCGCACTCTATTTCTCGTAAGGCAGACATTCCCGCACACGTTTCTGGTCCGTCTTGTCGACCGCCGTATCCCCGCGCAAGCGGCGTTTGCGGTTGCTGCTCTTTTTCGTCAGGATATGACGCTTGTTCGCCTGGTACCGACGAAATTTACCGGTGGCCGTGCGTTTGATACGCTTGGCGGCCGATTTGCGTGTTTTCAATTTCGGCATAAGTCTTCCCTGTAGGCACATCACGGTTATGGTTTAAGGCACATCAGTTTCGAGCCTCAGGTGCGAGATACATCGTAATGTTTCGACCTGAAGATTTCGGCGGCGAATCCACGTGCCCAATCTCTTTGGTTTCCTGGATCACACGCTCCAGCAAATCCCGTCCGATATCTCGGTGGGCCATCTCACGGCCGCGGAAAAACATCGAAACTTTTACTTTATTACCTTTCTTCAAGAAATCAATCACACGATTAAGCTTTGTCTGGTAATCGTGTTCTTCAATGTTGGGATGAAACTGAATTTCTTTCAGTTTGGTCACGTGCTGCTTTTTACGGCTCTGGCGCTTCTTCTTTTTTTCCTCATAGAGGAACTTGCCGTAGTCCATGATCCGACAGACAGGGGGATTGGATCGCGATGCCACCTCCACCAAGTCTTCGCCTGTGCGTTGCGCGCGTTCCAACGCCTCGTCAAAAGAGACAATCCCGATATTCTCGTTGTCCTCGGTGATGAGCCGTACTTGCTTGCCACGAAGCTTCCGATCGTTAGGTCCTACCTGGCGTGCGATGGTTCAGTCCTCCTATGAAGAGCTAGTCTTTATTACGTATTTCAGTGAGAACACGCCCGGCAAACTCATCAACTGAACAATTCCCGAGCTCACCCTCACTGCGACTGCGAACGGAAACCTCATCGGCTTCCTGTTCACGACTTCCAACAATCAGCATATACAATAATCGTTCTTTTCGTGCACGTCGAATTTTTGCGCCCAGTGTATCAGCTTCCGCATCTACTGTAACGCGTATATCCTGTAAACGAAGCCTCTCCGCAACCGAGTTCGCATAGTCGAGGAACGGATCACTGATCGGGAGAACCCTTACCTGCTCAGGCGCCAGCCATGCCGGAAACGCCCCCGCGTAGTGCTCCGTTAGAATCCCGAAAAACCGCTCCAGCGACCCCAGCAAAGCACGATGGACCATGTACGGCCGATGTTTCTCTCCGTCCGCCCCTATGTAGGTCATATCGAAGCGTTCCGGTTCATTGAAGTCAAATTGAATCGTGGTGGTCTGCCACTCCCGTCCCAGAGCATCCTTTATCTTCAGGTCGATCTTGGGGCCGTAAAAGGCACCGCCGCCCTCATCCACTTCGCAGGGGATCCCTTCGCGTTCGATCGCTTTCTCAAGCGATTCCGTCGCCTGCGCCCACCGCTCGGGCTCGCCCACCGCTTTCTCCGGACGCGTCGCAAGATATGCACGCACGTCGCGAAAACCGAAGGCATCCCATACGTCAAGGCTGAACCGCAGTACGTCAGCTATCTCGTCTTCGATCTGCTCCGGCGTGCAGATAATGTGTGCGTCATCCTGCGTGAACCCGCGTACACGGAGTAGGCCGTGCAGTACGCCACCCTTTTCATAGCGGTACACTGTCCCCAACTCTGCCCAGCGCAGCGGCAGTTCACGATACGATCTGTTCCGGGTATTATACACGTGGATATGGAAGGGACAGTTCATCGGCTTGACGTAATAATCCACACCGTCCACGTCCATGGGCGAATACATGGCATCGCTGTAAAAATCCAGGTGCCCACTCGTCTTCCACAAGGCCGCTTTGCCGATGTGAGGCGTGTACAGGAGTTCGTAACCGTTCCGGTAATGCGCTTCACGCCAATATGTCTCGATGATATGGCGGATGCGTCCGCCCTTCGGATGCCAGCAGATCAAACCGGGACCGATCGCCTCAGACACGCTGAACAAGTCCAACTCCGCGCCTAATTTCCGATGATCACGTTTTTTGGCTTCCTCCAGCCCCTGCAGATAGGCTTTGAGCTCATCTTTCGTGGGAAAGGCAGTGCCATAAATCCTCTGCAGCATCGGGTTGGTTTCCTTACCGCGATAATAAGATCCTGCTATCGAAAGCAACTTAAAGGCCCGCACTTCACCACTGTGCTCTACGTGCGGCCCACGGCACAGGTCAACGAAATCACCGCACTCGTAAAGCGTGATTTTCTCACCTTCCGGAACATCGGCAAGACGCTCGAGCTTGTACGTCTGATTATCATCCCGCAAAAGCTTTTCGGCGTCTTCACGGCTCACTTCACGACGCACAAACGGCAACTTCTGATTGGATATCTTGCGCATTTCCTTCTCGATGCGCTTGAGATCGTCTGGCCCCAACCGGTGATCCAAAGCAAAATCGTAGTAAAAGCCGTCAGCAGTCGCCGGACCAATGTCAAATTTCGTTTCTGGAAATAAACGTCTGACAGCGGCGGCCATAATGTGTGCCGCACTGTGCCGCAACGTCTCCAGGTTATAGTCTTCAGCCATAGTAACCTCAGGTACTTTGTTCCTGCATACTAACAAACAGGGGAAACGGCATCCTCATTTAATCAAGGCTGCCTTTGGTAGACGGGACACCGGTGCACCGTGAATCGATTTGTGTAGCTTCGTCCAACGCCCTGGCCACTGCCTTGAACACGGCTTCCAACATGTGGTGCGGTTCGTCACCCGCACGCGCGGTAATGTGTACGACAAGCCCGGCGGCAGTTGTCAACCCCTGAAAAAATTCGCGGAAAAGACGCGTATTCAGACCACCGGCCTCCGCGGGAACAGGCTTGACATCGTACGCCAGAAAAGGCCGCCCGCAAATATCGATGGAAACTTCAGCCAGAGCCTCATCCATGGGTACCAAGGCAGCACCGAAACGACGAATTCCTTTGCGGTCCCCCAACGCTTGGCGTAACGCTTGACCAAGCGTCAGACCAATGTCCTCAAGCGTGTGATGGGCGTCGACCTCAAGATCGCCGTCGGCGTCCACATCCAAGTCAAAACATCCGTGACGAGCCAGCGACGTTAACATGTGGTCCGCAAACGGTATGCCGGTCGAGATCGCGCTCCTGCCGGCACCGTCAACCGTCCATTCGACCGTGACTGCCGTCTCACTGGTCTCACGAGTAACTTTCGCCGTACGTTTAGCCATTCCAGAACCTTTCCCCCTTTACTTCGGGGGCTTCACCGTAATTTCAACCATGCCATTATTGACATCGATAAAATCAATCGTGCTGCGTAATTTGTCCATCAACGTATCGTCTTCCACAAGTACCGAAAACCGACTGATCACAATGCCTTTCAGGGGCCCCACCATGGGGACCCTGCCGCAACGAGCTGACACGGGGACAAAAACGACCCGCCCCTCCTGAACCTCAAAGCGCCCGACCAATGTACTGTAGACGGCAATATCTTTAAAGGTGCGGGAACAGAGTATCATACGGGCGTAACCGCCACGCAGGGCCTTCACGGATATGCGGTCCGGGGCCAATGCAAACCCGCCACCGTCTTCCTCCTCTTCGTCGATACCTTCCGCATCAAGCCCCAAAAGCCTGTTGGCAATCACGGTGATCTCGGCGGACGAAAATTCGTACGTGCGCGACTCGTCCCTGCGTGCAATGCTTGCACTGATCAAAGCGTCCGCTTTGTTATAGGCCGTCCTTTTCTCCTCCTTCGACAAATTCACCTCTACGGCGTCATCCACCGGGAGGAAGAGTCCCACAAGAATCAGCACTACAAGAATCAGCAGAAAAAGGCCGACGAGCTGACGGGTGATACCAAATATCCGTTTGTAGTTCACTGCTCGCAACCCTGACTCACGCTTCTTAATCTGTTCCTGCACGTTATCCATGTTGATTCGCTTACCACAGGAACGACAGAAAAGTGCACCGGGTTCATTCTTGGC